>NZ_JBEYJU010000028.1:0-5402 GCF_040703965.1 Streptomyces sp. NPDC006655
ATCTGGACCCTCGACAAGTCCTATCGTTCCAGGTCAGGAGCACTTCTCGCGTTTGTGATCAAGCCTCGGACAGATCACCTCACGAAAGCCCGAGGCTAGGTGGGCGCCGACGGTTGCGTGACCTTGGGGCCGGCGGACGGTGGCGCCCGGCTAGCGGGACTCAGAACTCGGCGAGGGCCTGGTCAAAGCTGCGCACCGCCAATGGCGACTCTGCCACGGACGGCCCTTACGCGGAGGAGACTCGGCCTGGAGGTGACGGGGGCGCGCCATTGGCCCCTAATGAGCCCGGGACCGGGGCGGAGAGTCGTGATGTCGCTGCCGCCATGGTCCGGCGCCGACCGTCTTGGGAGAGGGGTGCGGAGGTTGGGCTCGCCGAGGTCCGGAGCAAGGGTGGTACTGCGAGGACCTATTGCAGGCTGGAAACGCTCGGGCTGATGAGAGCCGCTCGCAGGTGCGATCCTGCGAAGGGCTGCAAGCTCTCTGTTCACTCGCTCCTTGACAAGTGCACAGGTGAGCACACTGGATGAGCAGGACAATAGGTTCCGACGGCAAGCGGTGTCCCTCCAGGTGTTCATGGAGTGCGCTCGCGACGTCCCGCTGACTGGCGAGTCGGCTCGCATGGTCGACGACCTCAGTAACCAACGGTGAGCTCCAGCGACGTCCCGGAAGCGTGGCCGCGCGCCTCGCCGCTCGGCAGCTACGCGCGGGACACATCGGGGTCGTCGCACGGGTCAGCTGGTGTTGTAGGGGGTTCTGTGTCGCAATGGGTCGCTTCGTGGCGTACAACCTTGCGAGATGCCGTCTGTCTGACCAGACACACACCTACGTGAGCTACCGGGGGGTAGTCATGCGACGGCGACGGATAGGTACAGGTACTGCACTGGCCGCGATGATGTTGGCGGGCGGTGGGACGGTGGCCGCTACGGTTCCGGCGGTGGCCGCGCCGGCGGCTGTGGACTGTGCCGTGACGTGGGGGAGCCTGGACAAGAGCGGTGACTCCGTCGTCAACAGGCGGCTGGTCGGCGTGCGGGCCGGGGAGCACGAGTGCTATGACCGGCTGGTGTTCGACGCCCAGGGTGCGGGTGCCGACCCGATCAAGTACAGCGTGCGCTACGTCGACGTCCTGCACCAGGACCCCTCCGACGCCGTGGTCCCCATCAAGGGCGGCGCCATCCTGGAGATCTCGCTGTTCTCCTCGCGCTACGACCCGGCGACCGGGCAGCCCTACCCGGCGCTTCCCGCCGTCGACGTCACCGGGTACCGGACCTTCCGGGAGTTCAAGGTCACGGGTGGGTCCGAGGGCTACACCCAGGCGGGGCTGGGCGTCCGGGCCCGGCTGCCGTTCCGGGTCTTCCAGACGGCCAACCATCTCGTGGTGGACGTGGCGCACACCTGGTGATCCCGTCCGGCCGGGGTGCGTTCACCCGGCGCACCCCGGTCGGCGGCGGTCCGGGGAGATCGGCCCGCCGGTTATGCTGCCCCGTCTCGTCAGGTCAGGGAGGAACGGCATCATGAGCGGCACCCCGATACCGCTGCCCGAGCGGATCGAGCTCGCGGACGAAGGTCTCGTCCTGCGGGACTGGACGGAGGCGGACCTGGCCGCGATGCCGGAGCTGTTCGACCATCCCGACATCGCCTACTGGACGCCGATCGTCTCCCCCTTCGACGAAGCGGCCGCCGTCGCACGACTGGACCGGGCCCGGCAGTTGCGCGCGGAGGGTACGACCATTCTGCTCGCCGTCACCGTCGACGGCCGCGCGCCGCTCGGTGAGGTGATGCTGCGGCTGGGCCCCGAGGGCGGGGAGATCGGCTACGCGATCGGCCCGGCGCACCGTGGTCAGGGGCTGGCCGTGCGGGCGGTGCGGGTCATGGCCGCGTACGCCGTCGAGCAGCTCGGCGTGGAGCGCGTCTTCCTGGAACTGGAGGCCGAGAACGCCGCCAGCGTCGCCGTGGCCACCAAGGCGGGGTTCCGACTGCTCGACGTGCCACTGATCGAGGGGGAGGAGAAGGGGCGGCCCTACGCCCTCCAGACGTGGGACCTGCCGTCACCGTCGGCTCTGGGACGCTGAGGTAGGTCGGCCGACAGGAGGCCGGAGCCGTCGTGCGTCCTCGCGCATCATGGAGCGTCCGAGTCCGCCCGCCCGGTCAGGAGCCACCACCCATGTCCGACACACCCATGTCCGACACACCCGGCGCCGACGACCCGTTGACCGCCCGACTCGCCGGTCACGTCCGGGACTTCGAGAAGCTGATCGTGCGGTACTTCGATTCGCTGGGCGGCGACGGGTGCCTCGACGTCCCGTCCTACGGTGTCCTCGCCCCGCAGAGCCTCGCGATGGTACGGGAGTTGACCCTGCGCGGCGGCAAACGCATCCGGGTGGTGGTGCTGCGGGAGGCGGCGCGGCTGGTGACGGACGAACCCGTCGCCGGGCTGGACCACGCCGCCCTCGGCGTCGAACTCCTGCACACCCACGGGCTGATCCACGACGACCTCATCGACGACAGCGCCGTCCGGCGCGGTGGTCCCTCCACCTACTACGCCTACCGTGAGCGGTTCCCCGGCCACCCCCGGGCGGCCCTCGGGCTCACCGTGCTCGCCGGTGACCTCGCGTTGGCGCTGGCCGTGCGCGTGCTGCTCGGGGCGGAGGGCGACATGTCGGTGCGGCAGGCCATGGTCGAGGTGCTGACCCGGGCCGCCGCCGAGACGGTGCTCGGGCAGGTCGTCGACCTGGAACGGGACCTCGGCGACACGGTCCCGGACGACGAAGTCCTGCACCAGGTCGCCGACTTCAAGTCCGCCCGGTACTCGCTGCTCGCCCCGCTGCACCTGGGGCTGCTGGCGGCCGGCGAGCGACCCGAGCGGTACGCGGACGAGCTGCGGCGGTACGCGCGGCTCGTCGGGATCTGCGGGCAGATGCGGGACGACTACCTGGATCTCTTCGGGGACGGCAAGGAGATGGGGAAGCCGGTCGGGACCGATGTCCGGGACGGCAGGCGCAGTTATGCCGTGGCCGCGTTGCTGTCCACGGTCGGCGGAGCGGAGCGGCGCTTGGTGGAGGCGGCCCTGGGGGACAGCAGTTCCAGCGACGAGACGATCGCCGTCGTGCGGGGGATCGCCGAGGAGCGTGGGGTGCGGGAACGACTGCGCGAGTCGATGCGGGCCCATGCCGACCAGGCGGCTCTGGTCGCCGGCGGCTGGCGCGAGCGGTGGCGGAGCGAGGCGGTCGGATTTTTCGAGGCGCTGCCCCACTGGAGCGTCGAGCGGTCCCGGTGAAGCAGGGCCTGCGCGAACGGCTTGCCACCGACGGGCGGTGAGATGTCCTGTGGATGCGTACTCTGTACCCCGCATCAAGCACACCGAGGAGAGGTCAGCCGTATGTCTGAGTCACCGAATACCGAACTGGCTTCTCAGTATGGTGAGCGCATCCAGCAGGACCTCGATCTGAACGCTGCGGAACAGGAGCGTCTCGGCGCCGAGATCGCCGCCCTCGAAGGGCAGTTGCGCGAGCTGCGGGAGAACCGGGTGGTGCTGGATCGGCTGCGGCAGGCGCTGGCCCCGCAAGCAGGGGCAACCGCACCCGACGCCGCCGAGGGAGCCGAGGCGCACGAGGCCGACCAGGCCGACCAGGTCGACGAGTCCCCCGCGTCCTCCGAGGGCGTCGAGGCCACCGGTGCCTCCGACTCCGACCGGTCCGCCGACGCCCCCGCGTCCGCGTCCGCCGGGGACGCGAAGGCCGCGGAGGTCACCGTGGCCGTCGTACCGCGTCAGAAGACCGGGTCGGCGTCGAGCGGGGCGGCCGACTCCGGCAGCGGCAAGGCGAGCTCCGGCACGGCAGGTCGAGGCAAGGCCGGCTCCGGCAAGGCCGGCTCCGGCAAGGCAGGTCCCCGCAAGGCAAGTCCTCGCAAGGTGAGCTCCCGCAAGGCCAAGACCGACGAGGCGACCCCCGCTGAGGCGCCCGCTGCTGAGGCGACCCCGGCCGAGGCGAAGCCGTCTCTCGTCGACGCCGTGCGCACCTATCTCGAACAGCAGCGGGAGCCGCGCTCCGCGGTCGAGGTCGCCGAGGCCATCAGGTCCGGCCAGCCCGGCCGGACCATCAAGACGACGGTGATCCGTACGACCTTGGAGAGCCTGGTCGCCAGGAACCTCGCCCAGCGCAGCAAGCAGGGCAGGTCGGTGTTCTACACGTCGACGGCGGCGGCGCAGGACACCCCCTGAGAGCCGCGCATGCGTTGAGCGAGCGCAGGTCGAGCGAGGTCTGCCCGGCGACCCGCCGGCCGGTGGCGGTGGGCTACAGGGAGAGCCACCGCCGTCCTGCCCGGCGGTGCGGAACCGGCGCCGACCTTTGGCCGGACCCCCTCAGGGCGTGAGCGAGCGTTCCCGCACCCGGGCCAGGTGCCCCTCGAAGACCTCCCTCGCCTCCGGGGTCAGGGTGCGCAGCGCCACCAGTGCCGTGATCACCACGTCGCACAGTTCGCCCTGCACGTCCTCCCAGGAGTGGGTGACGCCCTTGCGGGGGTTCTGGCCGGTCGCGCCGATCACCGCCTGGGCGACCTCGCCGACCTCCTCGGTGAGCTTGAGCATGCGCAGGACGAGGCCGGTCTCGCCGTCGTGCCCGCGGTGGGCGTCCAGCCAGGTCCAGAGGTCCTCGACCGAGGTCCACAGGTCCGGCGTCGGGTCAGGGGGCGCGGTTCGCTGTTCCGTCATGCCGGAGAGTCTGCCCCGTCGGTCCCGCCCGGCGCTCACTCCTCGAACAGCGCCTCCTGCTCCCCCTCCTTCGCCCGCTGCACCCGCCTGTTCCGGGCGCCGATGACCACGGCCGTCGCCGCCGCGGTCACGCCCAGCGCCGCCGGGACCATCCAGCCCCGGTCGAGGACATGGCCGAGGGCGTGGTCCAGCGAGAGCCGGCCGGGGCCCGTGACGGCGAGGCCCGCCGCGGTCAGGCCCAGGGAGGCCGCGTACTCGTAGCCGCCCTCCTGGGCGAAGAAGCCGTTCGGCATGTGCAGCGCGGCGGCGCCCGCCATCGCCCCGGCCGCCGCGGCGCCCGCCGCCGGGGTCGCCAGGCCCAGGGCCAGCAGCGTGCCGCCCCCCGCCTCCGCGAGCCCCGCCGCCATCGCGCTCTGCTTGCCGGGCGCGTACCCGACCGACTCCATGAACTGGCCGGTGCCCGCGATCCCGCCCCCGCCGAACCAGCCGAGCAGTTTCTGCGCACCGTGCGCGGCCAGCACCCCGCCGGTGCCCAGCCGGAGCAGCAGCAGCCCCACATCACGTCGGTCGTAGCAGGTCACGGTGACTCCCATCGGCGGCAACGGATCACGGGTTTCCACCGTCGCACCCGCCACACCCGAACGGCCCGTCCTCGCAGCCGTTCGGGTGGCGGCCCCGACCGAGAGGGCAACGACCG
>NZ_JBEYJU010000028.1:5502-92427 GCF_040703965.1 Streptomyces sp. NPDC006655
AGGGCAACGACCGAGGGCAACGATCGTGAGGGCAACGACCGAGGGCAACGATCGTGAGGGCAACGACCGAGGGCAACGATCGTGAGGGCAACGACCGAGGGCAACGATCGTGAGGGCAACGACGGAGGGTAACGATCGTGAGGGCGAGGACCGTGGGGCCGATGACCGCGAGGGCTTCCGAGATTTGCTCACCCCGGTCGCGGCCATGGCGGACGACGGCGCCGACCGGGCGGGCCTGGCCGGTGGACCACCCCGTGGACAACGCCCTTGCCTTGGCGTGCACTTCAACTCCTAGCGTCTGACCCATGGAAACCGACAGCACCACCAGGACCCTGGGACGTTCCGGCATCCGCGTCAGCGCGCTCGGCTTCGGCTGCTGGGCCATCGGCGGCGAGTGGCAGGACGCCGACGGGCAGCCCCTCGGCTGGGGCAGAGTCGACGACGAGGAGTCGGTACGGGCCGTGCGCCGCGCCCTCGACCTCGGCGTCACCTTCTTCGACACCGCCGACACCTACGGCGCCGGGCACAGCGAGCGTGTCCTCGGCCGCGCCCTGGGCAAGCACCGGGACGAGGTGGTCGTCGCCACCAAGTGGGGCAACGTCTTCGACGAGGAGACCCGCACCCTCACCGGCGCCGACGACTCCCCGGCGTACGTCCGCCGCGCCCTCACCGCCTCGCTGCGCCGCCTCGGCACCGACCACGTCGACCTCTACCAGCTGCACCTGTCCGACGCCGACCCGGTGCGTGCCGCCGAACTCCGTGACGTCTGCGAGGAGTTGGTGGGGGAGGGGCTCATCCGCAGCTACGGCTGGAGCACCGACGACCCCGACCGTGCCGCCGTCTTCGCCGAGGGGCCGCACTGCACGGCCGTGCAGCACACCCTCAACGTGCTCCAGGACGCGCCGCGACTGGTGGCCCTGGCCGAGGAGCTGCGGCTCGCCGCGGTCAACCGCAGCCCGCTGGCCATGGGGCTGCTCGGCGGGCGGCGGGCCGCGGCGGGCGCCGGGGACATCCGCAGCAGGCCGCCGGCCTGGCTGCCCGGGTTCGGCGACGGGGCCGGTGCCGACGCCGCCTGGGTGGAGCGGATCGAGGCCGTGCGGTCCGTGCTCACCAGCGAGGGCCGGACCCTGGCCCAGGGTGCCCTCGCCTGGATCTGGGCGCGCAGCCCGCGCACGGTCCCGATCCCGGGCTTCCGGTCCGTCGCCCAGGCCGAGGAGAACGCCGGTGCGCTCGCGAAGGGGCCGCTCACCGAGGCACAGCTGGCCGAGATCGACCGGCTGCTCGGACGGTGAGCGGCCCCGGGGATCGGCCCCGGGGATCGGCCCCGGTGAGCGGCCCCGGGGAAGGCGTCGGCGCGGGCGTCAGCAGCCCTGGCCGCCGCCGTGCTGCCGCACTTAGGGCTGCCGCCCGTGCGTGCCGTGCCGCCCGTGCGTGGCCTGCTGCCCGTGCGTGCCGTGCCGCCCGTGCGTGGCCTGCTGCCCGTACTTGGCCTGCCGCCCGTACGCGGCCTGCCGCCCGTACGCGGCCCCCTGTCCCTACGCGGCCTGCCGCCCGTACGCGGCCCCCTGTCCCTACGCGGCCTGCCGCCCGTACGCGGCCCCCTGTCCCTACGCGGCCTGCCGCCCGTGCGTGGCCTGCTGCCCGTACGCGGGCCTACCGCCCGTACGCGGCCTGCTGCGGCTCGCCGTGCCCCGCATGCCGCCCGTACGTGGCCTGCTGCCTGTACGCGGGCCTACTGCCCGTACGCGGCCTACTGCGGCTCGCCGTGCCCCGCCCCCTGGGGCGCGAGGCGCCGTCCGCCGCTCTGCTCGGTGAGGGTGATCAGGCCGGCCTCGATGGTGGCCAGACGCGGGGCGCGGCGGGCGATGGAGGAGTCGTGGGTGACCATGACGAAGGTCAGTCCGTACTCGTGCCACAGACCCTCCAGCAGGGCCATGATGTCGTCGCGGGTGCCCTCGTCGAGGTTGCCGGTGGGCTCGTCGGCGAGCAGCACCTTCGGCTTCTTCACCAGCGCGCGGGCGATCGCGACGCGCTGCTGCTGGCCGCCGGACAGCTCGGAGGGCGCGTGCCCGAGCCGCTCGCCCAGGCCCACCGAGCGCAGCGCCTCGGCGGCCCGCTCCCGGCGCTCGGCGGGCTTGACGCCGAGCGGTACGAGGGCCGTCTCCACGTTCTCCTGCGCGGTCAGCGTCGGGATGAGGTTGAACGACTGGAAGATGATGCCGATCTTCTCGGCGCGCAGCCGGGTCAGCTTGGTCTCGCTGATCCGGGCGAGGTCCTCGCCGTCCAGTTCGACACTGCCCTCGGTGGGGCGGTCGAGGCCGCCGATCATCTGGAGCAGGGTGGACTTGCCGCCGCCGGTGGGGCCCTGGATGACGAGCTGGTCGCCGTCCTCGATGGTCAGGTCGATGCCGCGCAGCGCCTCGACCGTCTCCTTGCCCCGCGTGTAGCGCTTGGTGACACCGGTGAGTCTGTACATGGGTTCTCCACAGGGTGGTGAGGCCGAGGCCGCAGGTGGTACGGCGCAGGGGGTGAAGGGGGTGGGGCGCCGCGTCCCGGGGGGAACGGAGGCGGCGCCCCGGCTCGGGGGAGTCCCGGTGCTACGAGACGCTGCGCAGGGCGTCGGCCGGGCGCATCCGGGAGGCGCGCCAGCCGCCCATGGCGCCGGCGATCAGGCCGCCGGTGACCGCGAGGCCGACCGCGAGGGCGATGGTGGTGACGGAGACGGGCGCCGTCAGCGCGATCTCCAGAGTGTTCTGCGCGGACTGCCCGCCGGGGCCGCCGCCGCCCGGGCCGCCGCCCATGCCGCCACCGCCGCCGGTGGAGCCCAGCTGAGCGGTGAGCTTCGGGCTGACCGCGGTGACCGCGTAGGCCGCGCCGACGCCGATCGCGATGCCTAGGGCGCCGCCGATCAGGCCGTTCACCATGGACTCGCCGACCACCTGGCGGGTCACCTTCCGGCTCGGCCAGCCGAGGGCCTTCAGGGTGCCGAACTCACGCACCCGGCGGGACACCGCCGAGGAGGTCAGCAGGGCCGCCACCAGGAAGGCCGCCACGAGGACGGCGACGGACAGCCACGTGCCGACGCTGGTGGCGAGGCTGGAGGCGGTGGAGAGGGAACCGGAGACGGTGGACGCCAGGTCGGCGGAGGTGGTGACCGTCGTACCGGAGATGTTCGACTGGATCTCCTTCTTCACGGTGGAGATCTGCTGGGAGTCGGTCGCCTTGACGTAGATCGTGGTGACCTCGTTCTTCGCGTCGCCGAGCGTCTGGGCGAGCTTCAGCGGGATGAACAGGTCGGTGGTGGACTCGCTGCTGTCCGGGGTGGCGATGCCGATGACCGTGAACTTCGTACCGGAGATCGTGAAGGTCGAGCCGACCTTGTACTTCTTCTCCTTGGCGTACGACTTGCTGACCAGCGCGACCTTGGCACCGGTCTGCGCCGAGGTGAAGGTCCTGCCCGACGTGATCTTCATCGAGGCCAGCGGGCCGAGGCCCTGGTGAGCCACGTCGACGCCGACCACCGAGTAGCTGTTGACGTTGAAGTCGGCGCCGCCGCCCTGGACCTGCGGCTGGCCTCCGCCCGAGCCGCCGCTGCCGCCGCCCTGCTGCCCCTGGCCGCCGCTGCCGCCGGTGCTGCTGCCGCTGGTGCCGCTGCCGGTGGTGGTCTTCGCCTTGCCCTGGGTGAAGGAGCCGTCGACCTTGGTGACGTTCAGGGAGAGCGCGCCCACCGCGCTCGCCACGCCCTTCTGCCCGGCGACCTTGGTGACCAGGGCGGACTTCAGGACCTGACCGCCCTGAGTCATCACCCGGTCCGAGCTCTGCTTGGTGCTGCTGCTGGACTTGGCGCCGAACTTGAAGCTGGGGCCGCCCGAGCCACCCGAGGTGGGCGCCGCCTGCGCCTTGGTCACCGTCATGTCGGTGCCGAGGCCGTAGAGCGACTGGAGGACCTTGTCCTGAGCCTTGGACATGCCGGCCGACACGGAGCTGACCGTGATGACCAGCGCGATACCGAGCGCCAGACCCAGTGCGATGACCAGGGCCGCCTTCTTTCTGCGGCCCAGCTCGCGCTTGAGATAGATGCCAAACATCCCGTTCCTCGAAGGTTCTTGGCGCCCGCTGTGGGCGCTGGCTCACGCTAGGGAGGAACCTTTGAGTCGTACTGAGTAAAAGATGTGTCAGGGCTGAGAAAACCGGCACTCTTATCGAACTTTCATAAGACAGCAAATTCCTTTCCGGGCGAGGGGGTCCTCCGGGGAATCCGCTGTTGGACGCGGTGTACGGTCCCGGGATGCGTGATTCCTCTCGGCTGACCCGGCGTGCCGCCCTCGGGCTGACGGCCGCCGCCCTGCCCCTCCTCTCGGCGACCCCCGCCTCCGCCGCCACGGCGATAGGCGGCGAGCGGCTGGCCCGCGGCGGCGTACAGGTGAGCGGCGCCACCGGCTTCCCCAGGAAGATCACCGCACGGGCCTGGCTGCTGGCCGACTGGGAGAGCGGAGAAGTGCTCGCCTCGTACGACGCGCACCGGCGGCTGCCGCCCGCGTCCACCCTGAAGATGCTGTTCGCGGACACCGTGCTGAAGAAGTTCGAGCGCAGCGGGCGCTACCGGGTCAAGGACTCGGACCTCGCCGACGTGCCGTCCGGCTCCAGCCTGGTCGGGATCAAGCCCGGCCTCACCTACACCGTCGATCAGCTGTGGCAGGGCGTCTTCCTGCGCTCCGGCAACGACGCCGTGCACGTCCTCTCCCACATGAACGGCGGGATCGCGAAGACGGTCGCCGAGATGCAGGCCAAGGCGGTCGACCTGCAGGCCCTGGACACCCATGTGGTCAGCCCGGACGGCTTCGACCACCCGGGCCAGCTGTCGTCCGCGTACGACCTGACGCTGTTCGCCCGGCACGGGCTGAAGGACGCCGATTTCCGGGGGTACTGCGGGACGAGGACCGCGAACTTCCCGGCGGGCGGCAAGAAGACCTTCCAGATCCAGAACACCGACCGCCTGCTCACCGGCGCCTGGGGACTGGACGTCTACAAGGGCCTGTTCGGCGTCAAGAACGGCTACACCAGTCACGCCGGGAACACCTTCACCGGCGGTGCCACCCGGGGCGGCCGCACCCTGCTGGTCACCGTCATGCACCCGGCCCCCGGCACCAACGCCGTGTACGAGGAGACCGCGGCGCTCCTCGACTGGGGCTTCGGCCAGGGGAGCGCGGCGCGGTCGGTGGGGGTGCTGGTCGATCCGCTGAGCGAGGGCGGGGCGAGCGCGGGCTCGCCGGCCTCCGGCGGCAACGGGGCCACGGGGGCGGCCGGCACGGGGGCGGCGGCGTCGTCCGGTCCTTCGCCGTGGCGGCTCGCGGAGGGCGGGGCGGTGACGCTGGCGCTGCTGGGCGCCGGGGGCTGGGCGCTGCGCCGACGCCGCGCGACGGCCGCCGCCGGGGCCGATGCGAGCGCCGCGCCCCGCCGGCGCCGGCGCGCGGGGGCCGCCGCCGGGCCCGATGCGAACGTCCGGCCCGATGCGAACGCCCGGCCCGATGCGAACGTCCGGCCCGATGCGAACGCCCGGCCCGATGCGAACGTCCGGCCCGATGCGAACGTCCGGCCCGACTCGGCCGACGTCCAGGGGAGTTGACGTCTCGCGGCAGTCGTCCCACCCGCCGGTGCGTACCCGCGGTCCCACGCGGGTCCACCCCCACCCGGCCCGGTGGAACGACTGCCGCCTCCCCCCTCGGAATGGTCGGCGGAACCCCAGAGCCCCAAGTGTGAAGTTCTGGTGGAGAAGAGTCGAGCATAGGCCCGTTACCGGCCGCAATACCGCGGAGGTGAGTATTCCGCTTGTGTGGATTGCGACGGTCCTGGCTGAACGGCGGTTCAGCCCCGCCCCACGTACGGCATCGTCGTCGCCAGCACCGTCGCGAACTGCACGTTCGCCGCCGGGGGCAGCTCGGCCATGTGCCGCACGGTGCGCGCCACGTCGGCCACGTCCATCACCGGTTCCGGGACGATCTCCCCGTTCGCCTGGAGCGCGCCGGTCTCCATCCGGGCCGTCATCTCGGTGGCCGCGTTGCCGATGTCGATCTGCCCGACCGCGATCCCGTAGGGCCGCCCGTCCAGGGAGAGCGACTTGGTGAGCCCGGTCAGCGCGTGCTTGGTCGCGGTGTAGGCGACGGAGCGCGGGCGGGGCGCGTGCGCCGAGATCGACCCGTTGTTGATGATCCGGCCGCCCTGCGGGTCCTGCTCCTTCATCTGCCGGAAGGCGGCCTGCGCGCACAGGAACGCCCCGTTGAGGTTCGTGTCCACGACGTGCCGCCACGCGTCGTACGACAGGTCCTCGACGGCCACCCCGCCGGGCCCGAACGTCCCGGCGTTGTTGAACAGCAGGTCGACCCGCCCGAACCGCTCCACGGCCGTCGCGAACAGCCCGTCGACGTCCTGCGGCACCGCCACGTCCGTGCGGACGGCGACGGAGGTGCCCTCGGGCACCAGCGCCGCCGTCTCCTCCAGCGGCTGCGGCCGCCGCCCGGCCAGCGCCACCGACCAGCCGGCCCTCAACAGCTCGACGGCGACGGCCCGCCCGATCCCCGAACCGGCACCGGTGACGACCGCGATCCTCGATTGCTTGGCATCCATGGGGCCGCACCCTACGGAGGGCGGCCGGGTCAGGTCACGCTTCCCCGGGGTAGCGCACCCCGATCTGCTCCCGCAGGGTGTCCAGGGTGCGCATGACCGCCAGGGTGCCGGTCAGCGGGACGAGCGGGGACTCCTTCTCGCCGGCCCGCAGGGCCCGCATGACCTCCCGGGCCTCGTGGCGCAGGGTGTTGCGCGGGCCGTCGGCCGGGTCCATCGCGAACTCCTGCGGGTCGCGGCCGTCACGGTGCAGGACGAAGCGCTCGGGGTGGAAGAAGCCGTCCGGGATGTCGATCCGGCCCTGCGAGCCGGTGATCGAGGCGCCGTTGCCGGTACCGCCGACGATGGAGCAGTGCACCATGGCGAGAGCGCCGCTCTCCCAGGAGAGCAGCGCACCCGTCTGGAGATCGACGCCCTCCTCCGAGAGCACCGCTCGCGCCGACATCCCGTCCGGTTCACCGAGCAGCAGGTGCGCGAACGCCACCGGGTACACACCCAGGTCGAGCAGCGCGCCCCCGCCCAGCGCCGGGTCCCGCAGCCGGTGCGCCGGCGGGAACGGGCCCTCCAGGCCGAAGTCCGCCTGCACGGTCCGCACCTGCCCGATCGCACCGTCCGCGACCAGCGCCGTCAGTCGCCGCACCAGCGGGTTGCAGTACGTCCACATCGCCTCCATCAGGAAGCGGTCGTGCTCCTTCGCCAGCGCGACGAGTTCCTCGGCCTCCCGGCTGTTGACCGTGAACGCCTTCTCGCACAGCACGTTGCGCCCCGCCCGCAGGCACAGCCCGGTCGCCGCCCGGTGCGCCGCGTGCGGGGTGGCGACGTACACGACGTCGACGTCCTCGTCCCGGGCGAGCGACTCCCAGTCGCCGTAGGCCCGCTCGATCCCGAACCGCTCCGCGAAGGCCCGCGCCGACTCCGGCGACCGCGAGGCGACCGCCGTGATCTCCGCGTCGGGCAGATCCACCAGGTCCGCCGCGAACGCCGCCGCGATCCCGCCCGTCGCCAGGATCCCCCACCGCACACTCTGCTCAGCCATCCCGGCAGCCCCACCCTCGCTCATGTGTTTCCAGGCAGTCTGTACGAGCTGAGAGCATATGCGGGGGCCGACCGGGTCCAGCAAGAGCGGACCCGTACCGCGAGACCTACGCAGTGGGGGGAACATGCCCGAGCAGCCGACGCCGACGACACCAGGCGCTCAGGACACCGCCGGACCCGGACCCCGAGGCGCCGCGCCGCCCGCCGCCCGCCGCGCCGGACTCCTCCTCGTCCTGGTCCTCGGCGGGCTCACCGCCACGCCCCCGCTGGCGATGGACATGTACCTCCCCTCGCTGCCGGAGGTCACCCGCTCCCTGCACGCCCCCGCCGCCACCGTCCAGCTCACCCTCACCGCCTGCCTCGCCGGCATGGCCCTGGGCCAGCTCGCCGTCGGCCCGATGAGCGACCGCTGGGGGCGCCGCCGCCCGCTGCTGTCAGGCCTCGCCGTCTACCTCGTCGCCACCGCCCTGTGCGCCGTCGCCCCCGACGTCGAGACCCTGGTCGCCTTCCGGCTCGCCCAGGGCCTCGCGGGCGCCGCGGGCATCGTCATCGCCCGGGCCGTCGTACGCGACCTGTACGACGGGGACGCCATGGCCCGCTTCTTCTCCACCCTGATGCTGGTCTCCGGGGCGGCCCCGATCGTCGCCCCGCTGATCGGCGGGCAGATCCTGCGGGTGACGGACTGGCGGGGTGTCTTCGTCGTCCTCACCGTCGTCGGAGCGGCGCTCGCCGCGCTGGTCTGGGTGAAGCTCCCCGAGACCCTGCCGCCCGCCGACCGGCACGCCGGGGGAGCGGCCGGGGCCGCACGCGCGATGCGCGCCCTCCTCGCCGACCTCCCCTTCACCGGTTACATGCTCGCGGGCGGCTTCGCCTTCGCCGCCCTCTTCGCCTACATAAGTGCCTCGCCCTTCGTCATCCAGGAGATCTACGGCGCCTCCCCGCAGACCTTCAGCCTGCTCTTCGGCCTCAACTCCGTCGGGCTGGTGATCGCCGGGCAGGTCAACGGCAAGCTGCTGGTCGGCCGGGTCGGCCTGGACAAGGTGCTCGGCGTGGGCCTGGTGGTGACCGTCCTCGCGGCCACCGCCCTGCTGCTGATGTCCACCGGCGCCCTCGGCCCGGTCGGGCTCGCCCCCGTCGCCGTTGCCCTCTTCGTCCTGATGTCCGCGATGGGCGTCACCCTCCCCAACGCCCAGTCCCTCGCCCTGCTGCGCACCCGGCACGCCGCCGGTTCCGCGTCCGCGCTGCTCGGCACCACGTCGTTCCTGGTCGGCGCGGTCGCCTCGCCGCTGGTCGGGATCGCCGGGGAGAGAACCGCCGTGCCCATGGCGGTCGTCCAACTGGCGGGGGCACTGGTGGCGCTGGCCTGCTTCATGGGAATGTGCCGTCCTTGGAGCGCGCGGGCGAACACCCGTGCGGGAACGGAGAATGGGGGTGTCCCCGTTCGGGCGGAGCCGAGAAAGGCGGAAGAGCGCTGAGCGTGCCGAGACTGCGCGTCGAGACACCGGAACGGGCCGGTCTCGACCCAGCGGAACTCAGACACCTCGTCCGCGAGGTGCGCGACCTGACCACCGGGGAGCGGCCCTGGGCGGCCGGCGCCGTCGTGGTCGCCGGACGCGGCCCGGTGATCGCCGTGCAGCAGGCCGCGGGCTGGGCCGTGCGCTGGTCCCGGTACGACCCCGACACCGACGCCGGTGTCGAACTGCCGCCCGCCGACCGGGTCCCGATGACCGTCGACACCCCCTTCGACGTGGCCTCCCTCACCAAACTCTGCACCGCGGTCGCCGCCGTGCAGCAGCTGGAACGCGGCACCCTCGGCATCGACGCCCGCGTCGGCGCCTACCTCCCCGACTTCCACGCGGCCGCCGCCCACGGCATCACCGTCCGCCAGCTCCTCACCCACACCTCCGGCCTGCGCCCCGAACTCCCGCTGTACGACTGCCCGGACGCCGCCGCCCGCCTCGACCTGCTGCGCGCCGAGGCACCCAGCTCCCCACCCGGTGTCCACCGCTACTCCGACCTGAACATGCTGCTGCTCCAGCACGTCCTGGAGCGCATCACCGGCCGCACCCTCGACGTCCTCGTCCGCGACGGCATCACCCGCCCGCTGGGGATGACGGCCACCGACTTCGGGCCCTGCCCCGGCGCGGCGGCCACCGAGGACCAGCGGCGGCCGTGGGCCAAGACGGACCGGGGAATGCTGCGCGGTGTCGTGCACGACGAGAACGCCTGGGCGCTGGGCGGGGTGGCCGGGCACGCGGGTCTGTTCGCCACCGCGCGCGACCTGGCGGTCTTCTGTCGGGCCCTGCTCGCGGGCGGCGGCTACGGGCCGGCCCGCATCCTCGGTCCCGACTTCGTGGACCTGCTGCTGAGCCCGCCCGGACTGGGGTTCGTGGTCGACCAGCCGTGGTTCATGGGCGAGCTGGCGGGGCGGGGCGCGGCCGGGCACACCGGGTTCACGGGGACGAGCCTGGTCCTCGACCGGGCCACGGACAGTTTCCTGGTCCTGCTGGCCAACACCGTGCACCCGGTGCGGCGGCCCGCGGACAGCGCACCCCGGGCCGCCGCGGCGACCCGCCTCGCCCGGGCAGTCCATACAATCGCCGGGTGAACCACCCCGCAGCCCAGGACCCCGCAGCGAATCGCCCCGCAGCGAACCACCCCGCGGCGAACGACCTCGCGGCCCCGGCCGACCGGCTCCGTGCCACCCTCGGTCACCTCCTCGACGGACTCCCGCCCCGGCAGGCCGCGGGCGCGGTCGAGCGGCTGATCGCCAACTACCGCGGCGCCACCCCGACCGACGCACCGATCCTGCGGGACCGGGCCGACGTGGTGGCCTACGCGGCGTACCGGATGCCGGCGACCTTCGAGGCGGTACGGTCGGCGCTGGCCGAGTTCGCCGAGGCGCTGCCGGAGGGCTGGGCGCCGGACAGCCACGTGGACGTCGGCGGCGGGACGGGCGCGGCCACCTGGGCGGTGACCGACACCTGGGCCGGGGTACGGCCGGTGACGGTCCTCGACTGGGCCGAGCCCGCGCTGGCCCTCGGCAGGGAGATCGCCGCGGCGAACCCGGCGCTGCGCCAGGCGTCGTGGCGCCGCTCCCGGATCGGAGCGGCGCTCACCATCGAGAGCACCGATCTGGTCACGGTGTCGTACGTCCTGAACGAACTCGACGAGGCCGACCGGGCCGCCCTCGTCACCGCCGCCGCGGCCGCCGCGCGGTCCGTGGTGATCGTCGAGGCCGGCACCCCGGCCGGCTACGCCCGGATCATCGAGGCCCGGGACCGCCTGGTCGCGGCCGGTCTCCGGATCGCCGCGCCCTGCCCGCACAGCGCCGCCTGCCCGATCGTCCCCGGCGCGGACTGGTGCCACTTCTCGGCCCGCGTCAGCCGCTCCTCCTTGCACCGCCAGGTCAAGGGCGGCTCACTGCCCTACGAGGACGAGAAGTTCAGCTACGTCGCCGCCACCCGTCTGCCGGCCTCCCCCGCCCCGTCCCGGGTGGTGCGCCGGCCCCAGATCCGCAAGGGCCAGGTCCTCCTCGACCTGTGCGAGCCCGACGAGCACCTGCGCCGGACGACGGTCACCAAACGCCACGGCGACCTGTACAGGGCGG
This sequence comes from Streptomyces sp. NPDC006655, assembly GCF_040703965.1. Lineage (NCBI taxonomy): Bacteria > Bacillati > Actinomycetota > Actinomycetes > Kitasatosporales > Streptomycetaceae > Streptomyces > Streptomyces sp. NPDC006655. The sequence continues at coordinate 16,769 of NZ_JBEYJU010000028.1, forward strand.
CACGGGACGTGGACTGGGGGGACCCGTGGCCGCCCGGCTGACATCTCCCGTACCCCCCCCTTCACGCCCAGATGGGACCATAAGGCATGCTGTCGGGACCACAGCGAGGCGAGGGCGATAGATGAGCGCGACGTTCGGCGGTCGGGGCGGTCGGCAGGGCAAACTCTCCCAGTGGCTGCTCGGACGCCGCCCGAAGGAGACAGCCGCCGACGACAGCCGTGAGGACCTGCTGCTCGCCGCCGCCGCGGCCGGCCTCCCGCTGGCCCCCGCCGCCCACCCCGCCCCCGGCTACGGCTGCTCCTGCGACCGCGTGGGCTGTCCGACCCCCGCCCGGCACCCGGTGTCGTTCGCCTGGCAGACGCAGTCCACCACCGACCGCGCCCAGATCGAACGCTGGGCCCGGCACCAGCCGCAGGCCAACTTCATCGCCGCGACCGGCATGACCCACGACGTCCTGGACGTCCCGCTGGAAGCCGGCCGGCAGGCGCTGGAGCGGCTGCTCGCGAGCGGCGTGGAGGTCGGCCCGGTCGCCGAGAGCGACGACGGCCGCATGCTGTTCTTCACCCTCACCCGCGGCACTCCCGAGGACGAGGACGAGTGGTGGCCGTGCGAACTGGACTGCCACCCCGAGACCATGGACGAGCACCCCGGTCTGCGCTGGCACTGCCGGGGTTCGTACGTCCTGGTGCCGCCCGCCCGGCTGCCCGGCGACGACGACCGGCGCGTGCACTGGGCACGCGGCCCCGAGCACGCGCTGCCCGACCCGCTGAGCCTGCTGGAGACCCTCACCGACGCCTGCGCCCGGCACGCCGGAGAGGAGCCCGGTCCGGCGGCCGCCGCCTGGCCGCTGCGCCGCTGACCGCGCCTCCCGAGCGGCCCCTCGGGGGAGCTCAGGACCCCTGTGCGGACGTCAGCCCCTGGATGCGCCCGAGGACCGACACCTTCCCGGTGCCCGCCGGGTCCAGGGCGACCTGGTTGGAGACGAACTGCATCGTCAGCGACTGCTTGATCTCCCCCTTGGTGAGGGCCTTGACGTCCTGGTTCTGGACCGGCACGGAGGTGCCCGCGGCGGCGGTCTGCTTGGCGTAGTAGCGGGTGGTGAAGAACACCAGCGCCCCGCCGTCGGCGGTGCGCAGCGCGAGCGGGGCGTAGTCGCCGGCGGTGAGCGGCTCGTCGATGTACTGGGTGGCGAGCCCCGGCTTGGTCGACTTCCGGCGGTCCGTCCGCCAGCCGCTGGTGTGCGCGCCGGCCGCGAAGACCCCGCCGCCGCTCTTCAAGTACGTGACGTAGTCCCGGGCCAGATCGCCCGGCGGGACGGCGAGTTCGGTGCTGTTCGCCGGGACGGCCTCGGCCCAGCCGTCCTTGTCGGTCCGGAACTTCGGCACGTCGCCCGGGGCGACCAGCGTCAGATACGCCACCTGGAACGGTTCGGAGAGGCTGTCGCGGGTGAAGACCAGCAGCCAGCGGTCGTCGCCGCCCTTGTTGCCGTGCGCGTCGGCGACGAACCAGCGCGGCCAGCCCGCCTTCTTGGGGATGGTGTAGGTGACGTCGTCGAACTCCAGCGCGGAGTGGCCGGAGTTGCCGCCGGGGCTGTTGACGTGCCCGGCCTTCAGACGCGCGGAGTCGATGTCGGCGAGGGCGCCGGTCGTGCGGTCCGCGTCCAGGGAACCGTCGTACGCCTTGTCGGCCTTGTTGTACGCGTCCGTGAACTGCCGCAGCGCCTTCGCCGCTTCGGCGCGGGTGGTGGTGGGGAGCACCTCGCGCTCCCCGTGCACCACCACGCAGCCGCTCGCCGTCAGTGACAGGGCGGTCAGCGAGACCGCCAGGAGCGCCTTCCGGTCACGCCCGCGGAGCCGTCGAGGGCCGTGCCCCCTGGTCGTCAGGTGCGTCATGAGGTGCCTTCACCTTCCCCTTCCCGGAGGCGAACCCTACCGGGGCGAAGAAGAGGACGAGCGTGGGGACCAGGTACAGCAGCCACACCGTGACCTGGAGCACGGTCGGGTCCGGCTGGAAGTTGAACACGCCCTTGAGCAGCGTCCCGTACCAGCTGTCCGGCGGGACGGTGCCGCTGATGTCGAAGGCCTGGTTCGTCAGCCCCGGGATCCAGTCGGCCTCCTGGAGGTCGTGGAAGCCGTACGCCAGCACGCCCGCCGCGACCACGACCAGCATGCCGCCGGTCCAGGTGAAGAACTTCGACAGGTTGATCCTCAGGGCGCCCCGGTAGAAGAGCCAGCCGAGGAACACGGCGGTGGCCAGGCCGAGCGCCACGCCGACCAGCGGGCGCGGGGTGCCGTCGCTGGCCGCGTGCACGGACGCCCACACGAACAGCGCGGTCTCCAGGCCCTCCCGGCCGACGGCGAGGAACGCGGTGGCGACCAGTGCGCCGGTGCCCATCGCGAGGGCCGCGTCGAGCTTGCCGTGCAGCTCCGACCTCAGGTGCCGGGCGGTGCGCCGCATCCAGAACACCATCCACGTCACCAGGCCGACCGCGATGACGGACAGCGACCCGCCGAGCGCCTCCTGCGCCTCGAACGTGAGCTCCTGGGAGCCGAATTCGAGCGCGCACCCGAAGCCCATGGCGATGAGCACGGCCACGCCGATACCGATCCAGATCGGCTTCAGGGCGTCCGTCCGCCCGGTCTTGACCAGGTAGGCGATGAGGATGCAGACGACGAGCGAGGCCTCCAGGCCCTCCCGCAGACCGATCAGGTAGTTGGAGAACACGGATCACGCCCCCTTGGCGGAATCGGAGAACAGCGTCCGGCCCCACCAGTCGTCCTCGTCCCGGACGCCGGGCGGAACCGCGAAGACCGCCGAACCCACGTGCTGGATGTAGTCGTTGAGCGCGTCGGAGGCGGACAGCTTGCGTTGCAGCGGGATGAACCCCTTGCGCACGTCACGCATGTAGGCGAGGAAGAACAGTCCGGCGTCCAGCCGCCCGAGCCCGTCGGTGCCGTCGGTGAACGAGTAGCCGCGGCGCAGGATGGTGATCCCGCCGTTGGAGTCGGGGTGCGCGAGGCGCACGTGGGCGTCGGGTTTCATCGCCTTCAGGAACGGCTCGTCGTGCTCCTTGGCCTTGCCGACCGGGGCACCCTCGCCCTTGTCCCGGCCGAACACGTCCTCCTGCTCCTGGAGCGAAGCGCGGTCCCAGGTCTCGATGTTCATGCGGATGCGCCGGGCGACCAGGTACGACCCCCCGGTCATCCAGGCCGGGCCGTCCCCCTCCGCCGCCCAGACGAACTTCTCCAGCCGGTCGGTCTCGGTCCCCGCGATGTTGCGGGTGCCGTCCTTGAACCCCATGAGGTTGCGCGGGGTCTGGGCGTCCGGGGTGGTCGACGAGGTCTTCCCGAAGCCGAGTTGGGACCAGCGGACGGCGACCTTGCCGAAGCCGATCCGGGCGAGGTTGCGGATGGCGTGCACGGCGACCTGCGGATCGTCGGCGCAGGCCTGGACGCACAGATCGCCGCCGGTCCGGGACCTGTCGAGGTTGTCCCCGGGGAACTTCGGCAGGTCCACCAGCGCGGCCGGCCGCTGCCCGGCGAGCCCGAACTTCTCGAACAGGGAGGGGCCGAAGCCGATCGTCAGCGTCAGCCGGGACGGCTGGAGTCCGAGCGCCTCGCCGGTGTCGTCCGGCGGCGCCTCGGCGAGCCCGCCGTACGCCCCCTCGCCGACCGCCTTCCCGGCGGTCATCCGGCGGGCCGCCGCGGTCCAGTCCTTCAGCAGCTGGACGAACGCGGCCCGGTCGTCGGTCTTCACGTCGAACGCGGCGAAGTGCAGCCGGTCCTGGACGGGCGTGGCGATGCCGGCCTGGTGGGCGCCGTGGAAGTCCACCGCGCCCCCGGTCCCGGCGGCCGCCGCCGGCGCTGTGTCCTGGCCGGCGTCGGCCATCGCCACCGCGCCCCCGGCCACCGCCGCGCCGAGCGCGAGCCCGGCACCGCCCCAGCCGATGAGCGCCCGTCGTGAGGGATTCGTCTTCTCGGTCGTCATGTCCGGCCCCTTACTTGACGACGGCCGCGGCGAGCTTGGACAGCGGTTCGGCGAGGGCGTTGACCGCGTCGGACAGCTCCTTGCGCTGGTCCTTGGTGACCTTGTCGTAGGAGACGAAGTCGTAGGACGTCCGGTCGGACCGGTACCTGTCGAGCAGCGCGTCCAGGGCGGCGAACTGCCGGTCGAGTTCGGCGGTCAGCGCCCGGTCGTTCTTCGCGGCGACCGGCTTGAGCAGCTCGTAGGCCTTCTGGGCGCCCTCGACGTTGGCCTTGAAGTCGACCAGGTCGGTGTGGGAGTAACGGTCCTCCTCGCCGGTCACCTTGCCGGTGGCGACCTCGTCGAGGAGCTCCTTGGCGCCGTTGGCCATGGAGGTCGGGGTGATCTCGGCCTTGCCGACCCGCTGCTGCCAGTCCGTCAGGTCGGCGACGAGCTGGTCCGCGAGCGCCGCCTCCGTGGCACCGGCCTTCTTGTCGGCCCACAGGGACTTCTCGAGCCGGTGCCAGCCGGTCCACTTCTGGCCCTCTTCCAGGCCGTCGGCGCGGGTGTCGGTCTTCGGGTCGATGTCACCGAAGGACTCGGCGATCGGTTCGGTGCGCTCCCAGCCGAGCCGCGAGGGGGAGTACGCCTTCCGGGCGGCCGCCAGGTCACCGGCCTTGACGGCGTCGGCGAAGGTCCGCGCGAGCGGCACGGTGGCGTCGGCCTGTTCCTGGGCGTACGCGCGGTAGTCGGCGACGGCCTTGTCGAGCGCCGGGTTGCGCTCGGCGACCGTGCCGGAGCCGGTGACGGTGAGCTTCTGCCGGACGCCGTGCCCCTTCATCCCGGGCCGGCAGGCTATCTCGTAGGACCCGGCCTTCACCTCGGCGGTCAGCGTGTACCTGGTCCCCGGCCCGATGTTCTCCTTCTCGGAGACGATCCGGTCGTCGGGGAAGAGGATCTCGACCTCGGTGGCCTTGGCGCCCTTGTTCTCGATGGCGAGGGTGACGTGCCCGGCGGGCACCGACTTCGCCGAGGTCTCGCACGTGGCGTCGGCGGCGGTCACCCGGATCGCGTCACTGCCCTCGGCGTCGCTCTTCGCCGTGCAGGCCGTGAGGGCGGTCAGAGCCGCCGCGGTGGCGGCGGCGGTGACGGTGAGTCGGACGGCACGCATGCAGGCTCCCGGCGAGGTGGTGTGGTGAGGCTGCCCTAACTTACCTGAGCCTTACCTCACTCATACCCATGCGGGGTGTGATTCACCCGACACAGGAAAATCACCGGCAGAGTTCCGGATGCTTCAATTCCGGAGTGACTGACTACGACGTGCTGCGTGTCTTCTGCGCGGCGAACGGCGGATACGGCAACGAACTCGGCGTCGTCCGCGAGGGCTCGGTGCTGCCCGAGCCGGCGGACCGGCAGGCGCTGGCCGGAAAACTCGGGTTCAGCGAGACCGTGTTCGTGGACGACCCGGAGCGCGGGATCGTCGACATCTACACCCCCACCCTGCGCCTGCCCTTCGCCGGGCACCCGTGCGTCGGCACGGCCTGGCTGCTGGACGTACCCGAACTGGTCACCCCCGCCGGGGTGGTCGGCGCCCGGCTGGACGGGGAGTTCAGCTGGATCGAGGCGCTCCCGGAGTGGGTCCCGCCGCGCACCCTGCGCCAGTACGCCACGGCCGCCGAGGTGGACGCGCTGCCGGTGCCGCCACCGGGGGAGTGGGTCTACGCGTGGGCCTGGGAGGACGAGTCGGCCGGCCGGGTCCGCGCCCGCGGCTTCCCCGGGCGCGACGACGGGATCCAGGAGGACGAGGCGACCGGGGCCGCGGCACTGCTGCTCACCGACCGGCTGGGCCGCGCTCTGAACATCACCCAGGGCAAGGGCTCGCAGATCCTCACGGCACCGCAGCCGTACGGCTGGGTGGAGATCGGCGGGCGGGTCCTCCTGGAGGGCCCGGAGAAGCAGCCGGGGGCTCAGCCGGCGGTCGGCTTCCCGCGCCGGCCGCGCCGCGCGTAGTACCAGGCCATGTTGGACGACACACCCGTCAGCAGCACCCAGACCACACCGACCGGCCAGCTGCCCTGGACGAAGGAGACGACGGCGGCGACGACGGCGAGGACGCAGACGGCCAGGGCGTAGAGGGCGAGGCGGGGCATAGGGTCGCTTTCCTGACGGGCGCGGGATCGGGCGCGGGGACACTGCTGGCGTCCACCAGTGTCCCCCATCCGCTCACACGTCCGTGACGCGGAGCCCGGCGTGTGCCTTGTAGCGGCGGTTGACCGAGATCAGGTTCGCGACCAGCGACTCCACCTGGTGGGCGTTGCGCAGCCGCCCCGCGAAGACGCCCCGCATCCCGGCGATCCGCCCGGCCAGCGCCTGCACGGTCTCCACGTCGGCCCGCGCCTCGCCCAGGACCATCACGTCGGTGTCGATCTCCTCGATCTCCGGGTCCTGGAGCAGCACGGCCGACAGGTGGTGGAAGGCGGCCGTGACCCGCGAGTCGGGCAGCAGCGCCGCCGCCTGCTCGGCCGCGCTGCCCTCCTCCGGCTTGAGCGCGTAGGCGCCCTTCTTGTCGAAGCCGAGCGGGTTGACGCAGTCCACGACCAGCTTCCCGGCCAGTTCCCCGCGCAGCGACTCCAGCGTCTTGCCGTGCCCCTCCCACGGTACGGCGACGATCACGATGTCGCTGCGGCGCGCGCACTCGGCGTTGTCGGCGCCCTCGACGCCGTGCCCGAGCTCCTCGGCGGCGGCCCGCGCGCGCTCGGCGGCCCGGGAACCGATGATCACCTTCTGGCCGGCCCGGGCCAGCCGGTAGGCGAGGCCCTTGCCCTGCGGCCCGGTGCCGCCGAGCACACCCACGACCAGGCCGGAGACGTCGGGCAGGTCCCACGGGTCCTTGGCGGGGGCCGGCTGCTGTGCACTGTCGGAAGAGGTCATGGGGCCGACTCTACGTCCGGGCGGGCGGCCGTACCCGGTCAGGTGAGCCGGTTCACCGGCACCCGGCGGAACGTGATCGTCGTGTACGCGCTGAAGTCACCGGTCTCGTACAGCAGTCCCACGGTGTCCGCGTCGACGCGGGCCAGGTCGGAGTAGGCCGCGGGCAGCCCGTCCACGGTGTACGCGGACCGCCAGGTGGTGCCGCCGTCGGTGGAGGCGCGGATCGTCATCAGGGCGCGGGCGGCCGGATCGGCGGGCCCGGAGTACAGCAGCAGGTCCGGGTCGCGGAGTTGGAGCACACTGGCCTCGCAGACGGGGGCGGTGAGCCCGGCCTGCGGCCGGAACGGCCTGACCAGGGTCCGCCCGCCGTCCTCGGAGTGGGCGTCGGCGCGGTTCCCGGGCGCCGGTGAGTCGTTGCGGGTGTTGACGTAGACGCGGCCGTCGGGGAGTTCGGCGGCGGTGGTCTCGTTCACGTTGATGTACCCGTCGGTGTTCTCGTCGACGTAGCCGAGGTACCAGGTCGCACCGCGGTCGTCGCTGAGCAGGCCGTGCCCGCTGTTGTACTTCGCCTCGGTCCCGTCGTCGCCGCCCGTGGGCGGGACGGTGTGGTTGGCGGGTACGACGACCCGGCCCGACCGTAGTTGGACGGCGTGTCCGGGGGTGGTCGCGTACCACCGCCACCCCGGCTTCTTCACGGACCCGGTGATCTCGACCGGGTCGGACCACGTCAACCCGTCGTCGTCGCTGTGCTGCACCCACACCCGCCGCCCGTCCGCGTCGGACACCTGTCCGCGCAGGACGGCGTCCTCGGTGGCAAAGGCGGCGCTGCGGACGTGCACCAGCAGGATCCGGCCGGTGTCCAGGACGACCGGGGCCGGGTTGCCGGCCAGATCGCTCCCGTTGCGCGCGGCGACCTGGAGCGCTCCCCAGGTACGGCCGCCGTCGCCCGACCTCTTCAGCACGATGTCGATGTGCCCGTGGTCGGCGGCGGAGTCCGCCCGCCCCTCGCAGAAGGCGAGCACCGTACCCGCCCGGGACACCACCACCGCGGGGATCCGGAAACCGGCGTAGCCCTCGGTGCCCGCGCGAAAGGGAATGCTCGCCGCTGCGTCGCTCATGGGGCGCCTCCTCCCCGGGTCGGGCGAACTCGGGGTGAACACCACGTCACGACTGACCGATTGCGGCAGTATGCGGGGACATGGACGCCGTACGGGTCGCGTTGCTGCGCGAAGTGCTCGCCGGAACCGAGTGGTTGCAGGCCACGCGGAGATTCGCGGGGGTGCTGCGCGGCTCGGTGGTGGCCCACGGCGGCGGACTGCTGCTGTCCGGCACCCCCGGTCACGAGCCGTGGCATCTCGCGGCGCACCTGGTGGACGAGGCGGCCTGGTCCGGTACGCCGGAACTGGCGCCGACCCTGGTACGGCACGACGCGCGCCCCACCGACCCCGCGCACCTCGCGGTCGGCCCCGGCCGCATCGAGGCCGCCCGCCGGGGCGAGACGCTGCTGCTGGTGACGCAGGGGGAGACCCAGGCCCTGCTGGAACGGGTCCACACGGCCCGCCGCGCCGGCGTCACGCTCCTGACCCTGTCCACCACCGCCGACGACGCGCTGACCGCGATGGCGCACGAGACCCTCGTCGTCCCCGAGGGCGCGGAGCTGGACCTCGACACGGTCCAGCACCTGGTCAGCGCGGCGACCGGCGAGAACGGGCCGTCCCCACGGGGGCGCCGCCGCTTCCGGGACCGCCTGGCGAGGCTGGCGGAGACGCTGCTGGCCCCGCCGCCGGCGCCCTGAGGTCAGGCCTCGTCCGAGGAGTCACCGGCCGGCGCGTCGTGCCACCGCGGGTCGTTCTCCCACTCGAGGTTGCGTTCGCGGGCGATCTCCATGGCGTGCTCCGCCTCGGCCCTGGTGGTGTAGGGGCCGAACCGGTCCTTCGCGGGGCAGTCCGGCCCCTCCTCGACCTTCTTGTGCTGCAGGCAGTAGTACCACTCGCCCGCCTTAGCGACGGTCCGCTTCTTGAACAAGGCCATGACCGGCTCCTTTCGCCATCCACATGTTCCCGCATGCCCGCTGGTTAGACTCGCTGACATGTCTGGCCAGTCGCTGCTCGTACCAGGGGAGCTCTCTCCCACCCGTTCGGTACCCGGAAACATCCGCCGACCCGAGTACGTCGGCAAACCCGCGCCGACCCCGTACACCGGGTCCGAGGTACAGACCCCGGAGACCGTCGAGGCGATGCGGATCGCCGGTCGTATCGCCGCGCAGGCGATGGAGGAGGCCGCGAAGATCATCGCTCCGGGGGTCACCACCGACGCACTGGACAAGGTCGCGCACGAGTACATGTGCGACCACGGGGCCTACCCCTCCACGCTCGGCTACCGGGGCTTCCCCAAGTCGCTGTGCACCAGCGTCAACGAGGTCATCTGCCACGGCATCCCGGACTCGACCGTGCTCCAGGACGGCGACATCGTCAACCTGGACGTGACGGCGTACATCGGCGGGGTGCACGGCGACAACAACGCGACCTACCTGGTCGGGGACGTCGACGAGGAGAGCCGGCTGCTGGTCGAGCGCACCCGGGAGTCCCTGAACCGGGCGATCAAGGCGGTCCGGCCGGGCCGCCAGATCAACATCATCGGCCGGGTCATCGAGTCCTACGCCAAGCGCTTCGGCTACGGGGTGGTCCGGGACTTCACCGGGCACGGCATCAGCTCGTCGTTCCACTCGGGCCTGATCATCCCGCACTACGACAGCCCGCACGCGACGACCGTGATGCAGCCCGGGATGACCTTCACCATCGAGCCGATGCTGACGCTCGGGACGCACGAGTACGACATGTGGGAGGACGGCTGGACCGTCGTCACCAAGGACCGCAGGCGCACCGCGCAGTTCGAGCACACGCTGGTGGTGACCGACACCGGCGCGGACATCCTCACCCTGCCGTAGCGCCCCTCCCGTCGCACCGCCGCGCCGCGCCGCGCCGCGCCCCGTCCCGCACCGGGGCGGGGTCAGGTCAGCCGGTGGCGGAGCAGTACTCGTTCGTGCCCTGCCAGAACCGGTACAGCTCCTGGCCGCAGTACTGCGAGAAGCCGTCGACGCCCAGGTGGCGCAGCAGCGCGTCGATCACGTCGAAGAACGCGCTGTTGATCGACGGCACCCACAGCAGCGCGAACACGAACAGCAGGCCGAACGGCGCGAACGGCTCCACCTGCCGCTTCACGCCGTACGACAGCCAGGGCTCGATCACGCCGTAACCGTCCAGGCCCGGCACCGGCAGGAAGTTCAGGATCGCGGCGGTGACCTGGAGCAGGGCGAGGAAGGCGAGGGCGTACCGGAAGTCGCGCGGGACGCCGTCCAGGGCGTCCAGCCAGAAGGGGGCGGTGCAGACGGCGGCGAACAGCACATTCGTCAGCGGGCCGGCCGCCGAGACCAGGCTGTGCCGCCAGCGGCCGTGGATCCGGCCGCGCTCGATGAAGACCGCACCGCCGGGCAGACCGATCCCGCCCATGATCACGAACACCACCGGCAGCACGATGCTCAGCAGCGCGTGCGTGTACTTCAGCGGGTTCAGCGTCAGATAGCCCTTCGCGCCCACCGTGACGTCCCCGCTGTGCAGGGCGGTACGGGCGTGCGCGTACTCGTGCAGGCAGAGGGAGACGATCCACGCCGCCGTCACGAAGAGGAACACGGCGACGCCGGGCTGCGCGGCGAAACCGGACCAGGTGGCCCACCCGGTCACCGCGGTGACGGCCAGGATCCCGACGAACACGGGACTGATCCGCCGGTCGCTGGGGCGGGTGGTGGTGGCGGTCATGGCGGGGGACTCCCGGGGCGCGTCGGTGGCAGGGGCGGTGGCGGTGGCGTGCGGGGTCGACCGTACAGGTGACGTGGGAAGAACGTCAGGCGCGGGGCCGCGGGTTCCGGCTCGCCGGTGCCCATCCGAAACCCACGGGCGCCGCGGGGGCGTCCCCAGGGACAATGAACCCCGTGCGCTATCGGATCCTCGGCACCACCCAGGTACTCCGCCCCGACGGTACGGCCGTCCCCGTGGGCGGGGCACGGCTGCGTGCCCTGCTGGCCGTGCTGGCGCTGCGGGCGGGCCGCCCGGCGCCCGCCGGGCTGCTCGTCGACGAGGTCTGGTGCGACGACCCGCCCGCCGACGCGAACGGCGCGCTCCAGGCGCTGGTCGGCCGGCTGCGACGGGCCCTCGGCGCGGACGCGATCGCGTCCGCCGACGGCGGCTACCGCCTCGCCGCCGCCCCCGACGACGTCGACCTGCACCGCTTCGAGAGGCTCACCGGCGACGGCCTGCGCGCCCTCGCCGACGGCGACCCGGCCAAGGCGGCGACCGTCCTCGACGACGCCCTCGCCCTCTGGTACGGTCCGGCCCTCGCCGACCTGCCCGACCGCACCGCCGAGGCCGCCCGGGCCGACGCCCGCCGCCTGGACGCCCTGCGCGCCCGCCACACCGCCGCCCTCGCCCTCGGCCAGGCCGAGCAGTCCCTGCCCGAGCTCACCGCCCTGTGCGACGCCCACCCGCTCGACGAACCGCTCCAGGCCCTGCGCCTGCGCGCCCTGGCCGCCACCGGCCGCACCGCCGAGGCGCTGGCCGCCTACGACGGCGTACGGCGCCTGCTCGCCGACCGCCTCGGCTCCGACCCGGGACCCGAACTGCGCGCCCTGCACGCCGAGTTGCTGGATCCGATACCGGCGCCGACGGCACCGGCGCCGCGCCCGGGCAACCTGCGGGCCCGGCTCACCTCCTTCGTCGGACGCGAGGCCGACATCGAGGCCATCCGCGGCGACCTCCGCGCCGCCCGGCTGGTCACCCTGCTCGGGCCCGGCGGGGCCGGCAAGACCCGGCTGTCGCAGGAGGCCGCCGAGACCGTGCGGTCCGCCGCCCGGGACGGTGTCTGGCTCGCCGAGCTGGCCCCCGTCGACGATCCCGCCGCCGTGCCCGAGGCGGTGCTCAGCGCGCTCGGCGCCCGCGAGACCGTGCTGTACGGCGCCGGTGCCGAGGGCATGCGGGCCGCCGCCGACCGGCACGACGACCCGGTCGAGCGGCTCGTCGAGCACTGCGCCCGGCGCCGGCTGCTGATCATCCTCGACAACTGCGAGCACGTCGTCGACGCGGCGGCCGACCTCGCGGCCCGGCTCCTGGAGCGCTGCCCGGACCTGACCGTGCTGGCCACCAGCCGCGAACCGCTCGGTGTCCCCGGGGAGTTGCTGCGTCCGGTGGAACCACTGCCCGATCCGGTGGCGCTGCGGCTGTTCGCCGACCGGGGCGCCGCGGCCCGCCCGGGCTTCACGGTGGACGCCGACGAGGAGACCGCGGCGGCCTGCGCCGAGATCTGCCGCCGCCTGGACGGACTGCCCCTCGCCATCGAACTGGCCGCCGCCCGGCTCCGGATGCTCACCCCGCGCCAGATCGCCGACCGCCTGGACGACCGCTTCCGGCTGCTCACCTCCGGCAGCCGTACCGTGCTGCCCCGCCAGCAGACCCTGCGCGCGGTCGTGGACTGGTCCTGGGACCTGCTCGACGCCGGTGAACGGGACGTCCTCGGCCGGCTCTCCGTCTTCGCGGGCGGCTGCGACCTGACCGCCGCCGAGGCCGTCTGCGGGCCCGCCGCCCTCGACGCGCTCGGCTCCCTCGTCGACAAGTCCCTGGTGGTGGCGGCCCCTTCGACGGTGGACGGCGGGATGCGCTACCGGCTCCTGGAGACCGTCGCCGAGTACGCGGGCGAACGCCTCGACGAGAGCGGCGAACGGGCCGCCGCCGAACGCGCCCACCTGACGTACTACCGCGAACTGGCCCGCACCACCGATCCGTTGCTGCGCGGCGCCGGCCAGCGCGGCGCGCTGGCGCGGTTCGGGCTGGAGTATGAGAACCTGCGCACCGCCCTGCGCCACGCCGTCGCCGCCCGCGACGAGCAGGAGGCGCTGTGCCTCGCGCACTCCCTGATCTGGTACTGGCAGATGCGCGACCAGCGGATCGAGACCCGCACCTGGTGCGGCGAGATCATGGCCCTCGGCCCCGACCCCTTCGCCGAACCGGTCACCCCCGCCGAACCGGTCTGGCAGCGCCTGACCGCCGCCCCGCCGCCGTACACCGGCGAGGCGCTCACCGAGGCCCGGCGCGGCGTCCACCTGGCGCACATGGCCTGCATGGACACCGAGATGGACGTCTGGCAGACCCCGGCCGCGCAGGCCAAACTGCGCGCCGTCACCCAGGTCTACGAGCCCGGTCTGCCGCAGACCTCCCGCGTCCCCGGCATGTTCTGGTTCTACGCCGTGATGCTGACCGGCGGCATGGAGCGGCTGCGCACCATCGTGGACGACGGGGTCGACGTCTGCCGTCGGACACCCGACTACGAGTGGGAGCTGGCCGCTGCCCTCCAGATGCGGGCCAACGTGCTGGCCAACCGCGCCGCCTGGGCCGGTGACGCCACCCGCGACGCCGACGAGTCGCTGGAGATCTTCCGCCGTCTCGGGGACGACTGGGGCACCGCCGAGGCCTTCTCGGCGCGCGCCGAGTCACAGGAGCGCAGGGGGGAGTTCCAGGCGGCCGCCGCGGACTACCGGTCCGCCGTCGAGCACGCCACCCGGCTCGGCGCCCACGCCCAGGTCAACGTGCTCCAGGCCCGCCTCGGCACCGTGCTGCTGGAGGCGGGCGACGCCGAGGGTGGCGAACGGCTGCTGCGCGAGGTCCTGGAGAGTACCGACAGTCCGACCAGCGAGGCGAGGCCCGCCGCGCGGCTCTTCCTGTCCGGCTGGCTCATGCTGGACGGCCGGCTCACCGAGGCGCGCGAGCAACTCCGGGTTTTGCGCGAGGAGTTCAAGATCGCGCACTTCGTCGTCTTCGACGCCCTGATCCTCACCCAGGAGGGCTGGGTGGACGCCCTGGAGGGCTTCCACGCCGAGTCCCTGGCCCGGCTCCGGCAGGCGTTCCGGCACATCGCGGACCCGCTGACCCAGGCCATCGCCCCGCATCTGCGGTCCGTCTGCCTGACCGCCGCCGCGCTCGCCCTGGCCGGGCTCGACGGTGGTGCCCGCGCCGCGGACGCGGCCCGCTGCCTGGGTGCCGCCGAAGCCCTGCTGCCGCCCGGACACGTGCCGAACGGCAGCGAGCGCACGATGCGCGAGCGGACGGAGGCCCGGGTCCGGGCCGCGGTCGGCGACGAGCGGGTCTACGCGTCGGCGTACGCCGAGGGCGGTGGCCTCTCCCTCGCGGAGGCCACCGCCCTGGTCTGAGGTCCTCCTCTGAGGTCCTCCGACGGGCCTCAGCTCTTCGTGCGGAACTTGTGGATCGCGTAGGGCGCCGCCACCGCGGTGATCCCGACCGACCAGGCCAGCGTCACCCACAGGTCGTGCGCCACCGGGCCGCCGACCATCAGGCCGCGCGCGGCGTCGGCGAGCGTGGACAGCGGGTTGTAGTCGGTGAAGGCCTGCAACCAGCCCGGCATCGAGTGCGTCGGCGCGAAGATCGACGAACCGAACTGGAGCGGGAACAGCACCAGGAACCCCATGGCCTGCACGGACTGGGCGTTCTTCAGGATCACGCCCAGGGTGAGGAACACCCACATGATCGAGGAGGCGAACACCGCCGAGAGCCCCACAGCGGCCAGCAGCCCGGCCCAGTGGTGGATGTGGAACCCGACGAGCACGGCGACGATCATCAGCACGGCGGTCGCGAACAGCATCCGCACCAGCTCCACCGAGATCTTCGCGAACAGCACCGAGCCGCGCCCGATCGGCATCGACCGGAACCGGTCCATCACGCCGGAGTTGAAGTCCTGGCTGAACCCGGTGCCGACGCCCTGCGAGAGCGTCATGCTCATCATCGCGATCATGCCCGGGATGACGTACTGGACGTATCCCTCCTGACCGCCGCCGAGCGCCTGCCCGATCGAGCCGCCGAAGACGTACACGAACAGCAGCGTGAAGACGACCGGCATCAGCAGCGCGTCGAACATCGACTCCGGGTCCTGCCGGATCCACAGCAGGTTGCGGCGGATCAGCGCTCCGGTGTGGCGCAGATGGGCGCGCAGCGGGATGGGGGCGTCGGTGGCGGGGACGGTGGTGGCGCTCATACGGCGACCTCCTGACGGTCGTCGGTGGGCTCGGGGTCCTGCGGGGCACCGGCCCGGTGGCCGGTGAGGGACAGGAACACCTCGTCGAGGCTGGGCAGTTCGGTGGTGATGGAGCTGATGGTGATACCGCGCGCGGTGACGGCGCCGACCACCGCGGTCAGCTGCTCGTCGCTGAGGATCGGCACCAGCAGGGTGCCGTTCTCCGCGTCCACGGTCGTCGAGGCGAGCCCGGTGATGCCCAGCTCGTCGATCATCTCGGCGAGCGGCCGCACCTGCAGCGGGTCGACGGGCCGCACCCGCAGCGTCCGGCCGCCGACCTTCGCCTTCAGCTCCTCCACCCGGCCGTTCGCGATGACCTTCCCGCGGTCCACGACGGTCAGCTCGGAGGCCAGCTGCTCGGCCTCCTCCATGTACTGCGTGGTCAGCAGGACGGTCACGCCGTCGCCGACCATGGTCTTGACCTCGGCCCACACCTCGTTGCGGGTGCGCGGGTCGAGACCGGTGGTGGGCTCGTCCAGGAAGAGCACCTGGGGCCGGCCGATCATCGAGGCGGCGAGGTCGAGGCGGCGCCGCATACCGCCGGAGTAGGTGGCGGCGGGGCGGCGCGCGGCCTCGGTCAGCGAGAACCGCTCCAGCAGTTCGTCGGCCCGGGCCCGCGCGTCCTTGCGGGACAGGTCCAGCAGTCGTCCGATCAGGTACAGGTTCTCCCAGCCCGGCAGCTTCTCGTCCACCGAGGCGTACTGACCGGTCAGCCCGATCACCCGGCGCAGCCGGCGGGGCTGGCGCAGCACGTCGTACCCGGCGACCACCGCCTCCCCGGCGTCGGGCCGCAGCAGCGTGGACAGGATGCGTACGAGGGTCGTCTTGCCGGCCCCGTTCGGCCCGAGCACACCCATCACGGTGCCCTCACGGACGTCCAGATCAACTCCGTCGAGTGCCTTGGTGTCGCCGTAGTGCTTCACCAGCCCCCGTACGGACACGGCGTTGTCGTCGATTCGCGTCATGGGAAGAACGGTGCCAGCCCCCACCGACAAACCGCCGACAGCCCACCGACACCCCCCCGACAGCCCACCGACACGCCACCGACACGCTCCGGCGAACCCGCCCGGCCCCCGCCGCGCACCGCGGGCACCGACAGGACAGCCCGCCGACGGGGGAAGATCGGCGGGCTGTCCTCGGTGTTTCCGCAGTGGCTCTCTAGTGGACGGAGTGCTCCTCCAGGGGGAACGTTCCGCCGACCACGTCCTCGGCGTAGGCACGCGCCGCGTCGCCCATGACCGTGCGCAGGTCCGCGTACTTCTTCACGAACTTCGGCACCCGGCCCGAGGTCAGGCCCAGCATGTCCGTCCACACCAGGACCTGCGCGTCGGTCTCGGGACCCGCGCCGATGCCGACCGTCGGGATGTGCAGCACCCGGGTCACCTCGGCCGCCAGCTCCGCCGGGACCAGTTCGAGGACGACCGCGAACGCGCCCGCGTCCTGCACCGACTTGGCGTCCCGCAGCAGCTGCTGGGCCGCCTCCTCGCCGCGGCCCTGTACCCGGTAGCCCATCGCGTTGACGGACTGCGGGGTCAGGCCGATGTGCGCCATCACCGGGATGCCGGACTCGACGAGCAGCCGGATCTGCTCGTGCGAGCGCTCGCCGCCCTCCAGCTTGACCGCGCCGACGCCCGCCTCCTTCACCAGCCGGGTCGCCGAGCGCAGCGCCTGCACCGGGCCCTCCTGGTAGGAGCCGAAGGGAAGGTCGCCCACGATCAGGGCGCGCTGCGTGCCGCGCACGACGGCCGCCGACAGCATCGTCATCTCGTCGAGGGTGACGGGCACCGTCGACTCGTACCCGAGGTGGCAGTTGCCCGCCGAGTCGCCGACCAGGAGGACCGGGATCCCGGCCTCGTCGAAGACGGAGGCGGTCATCGCGTCGTACGCGGTGAGCATCGGCCACTTCTCGCCGCGTTCCTTGGCGAGGGCGATGTCGCGGACCGTGATGCGGCGGGTGCCCTTACCCCCGTACAGCGTCCTGCTGCCGTCGGAGGAGTGGTGCTGCACAGTCTGGGCAGCCGGAAGCTGCGTCATGACAACGGCTCCTTCAAGTCATCTCGAGGCACCCTGACGGTGTCCCCGGACCGCTTCCATGGTGGCACCTCGTGCCGTCCGCGGCCAGGGGACCGCCGTGTGATCCATCGGGCATCGTGATCCGTCGGGGTCGCCGTGCGCCCGGACCGCACGGTGCGTAAGGCTTGGGTAAAGGAATTGCGATACGAGACGGTACCGTATTGAAATGGGCCTAGGCTCGACCGCATGACAACTCCTGCCGACCACGCTCCACCCGGCCCCCGGATACCCGAGGCCGTGCACCGCCGCCGCTGGGCCATCCTCGGCGTCCTGATGCTCAGCCTGCTGATCGTGGTGCTCGACAACTCGATCCTGAACGTCGCGGTCAAGACCATCTCCACCCCGGCCCCGACCGGCCTCGGCGCCACCCAGAGCCAGCTGGAGTGGGCGATCAACGCCTACACCCTGGTCTTCGCCGGACTCCTGTTCAGCGCCGGTCTCGTCGGCGACCGGCTCGGCCGCAAGAAGGTGCTGATCGGCGGCATCGTCGTGTTCGGCATCGGATCCGCGCTGGCCGCCGAGTCCGGCTCGCCGGGCGAGCTGATCGCCTTCCGCGCACTGATGGCCCTCGGTGCCGCCTTCGTGATGCCCGCCACCCTCGCCGTCCTGATGAACGTCTTCGAGCGTCAGGAGCAGCCCAAGGCCATCGGCATCTGGGCCGGCGGCGTCGGCCTCGCCATCGCCATCGGCCCGATCACCGGCGGTGTGCTGCTCGACCACTTCTGGTGGGGCTCGGTCTTCCTCGTCAACGTGCCCATCGTGATCATCGCGCTCGTCCTGATGGTGTGGCTGGTGCCCGACTCCCGCGACCCGCGGCCGGGGAGGATCGACCCGGTCGGCGTGCTGCTGTCCGTCGTCGGCCTGGTCCTGCTCGTCTACGGCATCATCAAGGGCGGCGAACTCGCCGACTTCACCGACGCCAAGGTGCTCGCCACCATCGCCGCCGGACTCGTGGTCCTCACCGCCTTCGTGGTCTTCGAGAAGCGCAGCGACCACCCGTCCCTGGACGTCACCTACTTCAAGAACAAGGTCTTCTCGGCCGCCATGGCCGCCATCGCGCTGGTCTTCTTCGCGCTGATGGGCGTCACCTTCTTCTCCGTCTTCTACACCCAGAGCGTGCGCGGCTACTCACCGCTGCAGTCCGGCCTGCTGATGCTGCCGCTGGCCGCCGCGCAGATGATCTTCGCGCCGCGGGCCCGGCTGGTCGTCGAGCGACTGGGCAACAAGGTCACCACCGGCGGCGGTCTGGTCCTGCTCGCCGGCACCCTGGCGGCGTTCGCCACCTTCCAGGCCGACACCCCCATCTGGCTCCTCGAAGTCGTCTTCTTCCTGATGGGCCTCGGCATGGCGCACGTCATGACGCCGACCTCGGTCGTCATCATGCAGGCGCTGCCCCGCGAGAAGGCCGGTTCCGCCTCCGCGCTCAGCAACACCTTCCGCCAGGTCGGCGGCGCCCTCGGCATCGCCGTCCTCGGCTCGGTGCTCTCGACGTCGTACCGCAACGGCATCGAGGGCAAGCTCGGCGCGCTGCCGCCCGGGCTGCGCGCGACCGCCGGCGAGTCCATCGAGGCCACCCTGGGCGTCGCCGGGAAGCTCGGGGCGCAGGGCAGGGCCCTGGTCACCCCGGCCAACGACGCCTTCCTGCACGCCATGCACCTCACCGCCCTGTGCGGCGCGGGTGTCGCGCTGATCGGCGCCCTGGTCACGGCCCTGTTCCTGCCGGGCAGGCCGCCGGCCGGTCAGCAGGGCGACCGGGAGCAGGAGTTGGTCGTCGCAGGGGAGTGACGGACCGAACACGACGGAGGGGGAACCACGGGGGGAGGCTTCGGCTGCGGGAGAATTCCCGCAGCCAGTGAGAGGACGGTACGACGTGACACTCGCCGACAGCGGCCCCCGGTCCGCGGGCCCCGGCAGGGGACGCCCCCGCAGCGAAGCGGTGGAGAGCGCCATCCTGGAAGGCGTCATGAAGCTCCTGGAGGACGGCGTTCCGCTCGCCGAGCTGTCCATCGAGCGGATCGCGCGCACCGCGGGCGTCGGCAAGGCCACCATCTACCGCCGCTGGAACGGCAAGGAGGAGCTCTTCGTCGACGTGATGCGGGCCGCCGAGCCCCCCGATCCCGAACTCCCCGGCACCTCCATGCGCGACGACCTCGTGGTCCTGCTCGAATCGGTGCGCCGACGCGGCCTGCGCAACCGTTCGTCGGCGATCCTGCACAACGTGTACGCCCAGATGAAGAGCAGCCCCCGCATCTGGGACGCCTACCACACCAGTGTGGTGCTGCCGCGCCGTGAACTCGGCAAGCAGGTGCTGCGCCGCGGCCAGCGCAACGGCGAACTCCGCGCCGACATCGACATCGAGCTGGCCAACGACATGTTCACCGGCCCCATGCTGCTCAGGGCCGTCTGGCGCCACGACGCGGAACTCCCCGAGGGGCTCGCCGAACAGATCGTCGACCAGGTGCTGGCCGGCCTACGGCCCGTCAGTTCCCCGGAGCCGTAGCGGGAGTGTGCGCGTTCTGTCACAGTGCCCGGCGGGCCCGCGGTGACCGGAACCCCGCACTACGCCACGTTCGTCCTCGTCTTGCGTACGGCCGTCATGTGTACGGCCGTCATGTGACGGCGGGAACGAGGCCGATCATCCCCTAGGGTCGTACGCGGGGGACGACGGTGTGCACGGCAGGTTGTGAGGCAGGCGGTATGGCGCAGCAGGCGTACATGACGGAAACGGACCACGGCGGCTCGGGACCCGAGCGCGGCAGAGACCGGTTCCGGCGCCTGGTGAACCGCCTGCTGTCCGGCTGGCGCGACGATCCGCGGATCTGGCGCCGGGGTCTCGTCCTCGCCGCCGTCGCGCTGCTGCTGGCCGGAGTGATGCTGATGCACTCCCGCATCCCGAACGCCGTCGGCAACCTGGGCAGTCTCACCGAAACCTTCCTGCCCTGGCTGGGTCTGCTGATCCCGGTGCTGGTGCTGCTCGGCCTGGTACGGAAGTCGGCGACCGCGCTGATCGCCGTGGTGCTCCCGGCGATCGTCTGGGTCAACCTGTTCGGTGGGCTGCTCACCGACAAGTCGGGTACCGGCGGCGACTTCACGGTGGCCACCCACAACGTCAACGCCGACAACCCCGATCCGACGGGCACGGCCGCCCGACTGGCCTCCTCGGGCGCCGGGGTGCTCGCCCTGGAGGAGCTGACCGCGTCGGCCGTACCGACGTACGAGAAGGCGCTCGCCCCGACGTACAGGTACCACGCGGTCGAGGGCACGGTCGGGCTGTGGAGCAAGTACCGGCTCACCGGCGTGAAGGCCGTCGACATCAAACTGGGCTGGGTACGGGCGATGCGCGCCACGGTGGCCACCCCACAGGGCCCGGTCGCCGTCTACGTCGCCCATCTGCCGTCCGTCCGCGTGAAGATGAACGCCGGGTTCACCGCCCGGCAGCGGGACAAGAGCGCGGACGCGCTGGGCGAGGCCATCGTCGACGAGAGCCTGCCGCGGGTGATCCTCCTCGGCGACCTCAACGGCACGATGAACGACCGTTCCCTCAACGGCGTCACCTCGCAGATGCGCTCCACCCAGGGCGCGGCGGGCAGCGGCTTCGGGTTCAGCTGGCCCGCCGCGTTCCCGATGGCCCGGATCGACCAGATCATGGTCAAGGGGGTGGAACCGGTGAGTTCGTGGACCCTGCCGCGGACGGGCAGCGACCACCTGCCGATCGCCGCGCGCGTGAACCTGACCACATCGGGTTCCTGAGAGCCTCCGGCGGAAATACCGGGCCCGGGAGACTTTGTTCCGTAACTGAACTTAGTGGTACTCAGTACGTACGGAAACCTGCTCCCCCCGAAAGGCGACGTTCCTCATGCCCCTGGCCCTGCTCGCCCTGGCCGTCGGCGCTTTTGGTATCGGCACCACCGAATTCGTGATGATGGGCCTGCTGCCCGACGTCGCCGGCGACCTGCACGTCTCCCTCCCCACCGCCGGCCACCTGGTCTCGGCGTACGCGCTGGGCGTCGTCATCGGCGCCCCGCTGCTGGCCGCGCTCACCGCGCGCCTGCCCCGCCGCAGGGTCCTCATCTCCCTGATGGCCCTGTTCGTCGCGGGCAACGCGCTCTCGGCCCTGGCCCCCGGCTACGACTCCCTGCTCGCGGCCCGCTTCCTCAGCGGCCTCCCGCACGGCGCGTTCTTCGGCGTGGGCGCGGTCGTCGCCACCGACCTGGTGGCGCCGGAACGCAAGGCCCGCTCGGTCTCCCTGATGTTCATGGGCCTGACCGTCGCCAACATCGCGGGCGTCCCCGTCGCCACCCTGACAGGCCAGCACCTCGGCTGGCGGGCGACCTTCCTGGGCGTGAGCCTGATCGGCGTGGTGGCGATGGCGGCGGTGTTCCTCCTGATCAGCCCCGCGCACACGCCCGCCCCCGCCACCGGCCTGCGCGGCGAACTGACCGCCCTGCGCTCCCTCCCCGTCTGGCTGGCCCTCGGCACGACGGTCGTCGGCTTCGGCGCCCTGTTCTCCGCGTACAGCTACATCACTCCGATGCTCACGGCGTCCGCCGGGTACACCCAGGGCAGCGTGACCCTCCTCCTCGCCCTGTTCGGCGTCGGCGCCACGATCGGCAACCTGGTGGGCGGCCGCCTCGCCGACCACGCGATGCGCGCGACCCTCTTCGGCGGCCTGGTGTCCATGGTGGCGGTGCTGCTCCTCTTCCCGGTCCTGATGCGCACGGAGTGGAGCGCGGCGCTCGCCGTCGTCCTGCTCGGCGTCGCGGCCTTCGTCACCGGCTCCCCGCTCCAGCTGATGGTGATGGAACGCGCGGCCGCGGGCCCCTCCCTCGCCTCCTCCGCCAACCAGGCCGCCTTCAACCTCGCCAACGCGGGCGGCGCCTGGATCGGCGGCGTCGCCCTGGCGGCGGGCTTCGGCGTGACGTCCCCGGCGCTGGCGGGCGCGGCCCTCGCGGTCCTCGGCCTGGGCGTGGCGAGCGTGGCGTACGCGGTGGACCGCCGCCGGGCGGTGCCGCCGACGGGCCGCGAACGCGTGGTCGCCTCGCACGTGCCGGAGCCCGTGGAGCCGGTGCACTCCTCCTGACCGCCTGTGTCCCGGCCGGGACACCACTGTGCGCCACGCGCCGGCGAATCCGCCCGTCAAGGGCGGAGGCGCGGTGTTCACCTTCGGGTGAGGCGCTTCGGACGGGGCGTCGGCGATCGGATCTGCCTACGATGATGTTCTCGACACCAGCCCCTGGGAGGCACGCGATGTCCGCCGCAGCCATCGAGCAGCCCTTCGACGACGAGCCGTTCTCACTCACGGCCATCGCCGACGAGATCATGGAACGGCATCCGGGCTACCGAGTCGAGATCATCGGAGGCCACCTCCTCGTGGCCCCATCACCGGATGCCCCACATGCCCGTGCCCTGACCGGCCTGATGATCCCCTTCATCGCCGCAGGTCTGCACGGAGAGGAAACCGAGGTCCTCCAGAACGTAGGCCTCTGGCTGCCCACCGGAGCCGAGGACTACGCCATCCCCGACCTCGCGATCGTGGACGCCGACATCGACGACCACCTCGTCGAGAACAACGCGTACGACCCCGTCTGCTTCCGTCTCGTCCTGGAGGTCACCTCCAGCAACTGGAAGGACGACCTGAAGACCAAGGCCGTCGCCTACGCCCAGGCCAAGATCCCGGTCTACGTCGTCGTCGACCGCAAGCACCAGCGCGTCCATGTGCTCACCGATCCCAACGGGGAGAAGTACGAGCACCACAGGCCGTACTCGCCCGGCGAGACCGTCACACTGCCCGAGTCGATCGGCGCCCAGGTCACCCTCGACGTCGACCAGATCCTCAAGGCCGCTCAGAAGAAGACCGACTGATCAGCCCGCGTCGGCGGGCTGCGGCGCTTGCAGTGCGTCGTCGAACACCTTGGTGAACAGGCGCAGCTTCTCGTCGTCGCCGGCCAGGACGGCGCGGTCGGTGCGGGTGCGCTGCCAGTACCGACGGCCCTCCTCGTCGGCCAGCAGCCCCGAGGCGTGGGCGCGGAGCCGGCGCTGGGTCAGGGCACCGATGCGCCACCGCAGTTCCCAGGCGGTCACCTGAGCCTCGAAGAACAGGTGCCGACGGACCTCGCCGGGCTCCGAACCGGTGAACTCCGTCCCGGCAGCCGCCCGGACCAGCTCCGGATCGGCCGCGGCGGCCTTCAGCAACTCCACCTGTGCCTGCAAGACGGTGGCCCGCACGGTCTCCCGGTGCTGCTCGCGACGCTGCACCAGGAGCAGCAGCAGGACGGCCACCCCCGCGGCCAACAACAGAGCGAACAGAATCTGCACGGCAACTCCCCCCGGAGCAAAGGCAATTGAGCCAGATGCTCCCCGGGGCCCGCAACGGCGGCAAGGCCACCCCGGCTACCTTCCCCGAACCCTCACAACCCGGCCGGGGCGGCGTCCGCCGAGCCCACGTACCTGACACCGAACGCGAATGCGCGGCTCCCGCCCGGTTCGAGAGCGAGGGCGGCGGCCTGGTCCGGGCGGTTGAAGGCGTCGGTCATCGCCTCGACGGGTTCGAGGGCGACGGAGGCGCGGCGGTCGCGGGCCAGGGTGTCGCCGGTGAAGACGTGCAGGTAGCCGCTGTGCTGCCAGACGCGCAGTTCCTCGCCGGTCGCGGGATCGGCCAGTACCGTCTCGATCCGGCCGCCGGGGCCGGGGGCGAGGTCCGCGTAGCAGGCGTCGATGACCGCGCCGCCCAGTCGTCTCGGCACCCGGAAGTCCAGGTCGGGGCGGTCGTCCAGGGGGACGCGGGCGTCCTCGCCGGGCAGCGGGACGAGGGCGGCGTCGGTGCGGATCAGGGTGTGCGCGGGGATGTGCAGGGTCAGGTCGTCGATGGGGCGGGACAGGCTGAAGTAGGGGTGCCAGCCCGTCGCGTGCGGGGCGGTGGTGTCGCCCACGTTCGTCGCCCGGACGTCGACGCTCAACTCGTCGGCCGTGAGCGTGTACTCGACCGTGAGGTCGATCGCGAAGGGATAGCCGGAGTATGCGCCCGGCCGGATGGCCGTGGTGCGCAGCAGCAGGCGGGCGGAGTCCGGTGTCGTGGTGGCGTGGGCGAGTGCGAAGGCGGCCTCGCGGGCGAAGCCGTGGTAGATCAGCCGGTCGCCGTGGTGGCCCGGGAGCAGGTCGTGGTGGCGGCCGTCGTAGCGGTAGCGGGCATGGGCCACGCGGTTGGGGAAGGGGGCCAGCAGGCCGGCACGGACGCCGTCCTGTGCCAGGAGTTCCTTCTCGTCGCGGTAGCCGTCCGTCAACTCCTTGGGTTCGCCGGTGACGTCGCTGCCGACCTGCCAGCTCAGCAGCGTCGCGCCGCGCAGGGCGAGGACGGCGCGTGCGCGGTCGTCCGGTGCGGTGACGACGAGGGTGGGTTCGCCGCCGAGGCGGCTCTCGGTGATCCGGTACTCGGCGGTCATTCCCGTGCCGTCCCTTTCAGCTCGCTTCGGGGGCGAGCTTCTTCGCGCCCGTCATGATGGCCACCGCGTCCTCCATGGAGTGCGACTCGGGGGTGATGACGCCGGCGCACGCGCCGAGGCGCTGGATGTGGATGCGGTCGGCGACCTCGAAGACGTTGGGCATGTTGTGGCTGATGAGGATCACGCCGAGCCCCTGGTCGCGCAGGTCGCGGACGAGTTTGAGGACCTGCCCGGTCTCGCGGACGCCGAGCGCGGCGGTCGGTTCGTCGAGGATGACCACCCGGCCGCCGAAGGCGGCGGTACGGGCGACGGCCACGGACTGGCGCTGGCCGCCGGAGAGGGTCTCCACGGCCTGGTTGATGTTCTGGAGCGTGCCGATGCCGAGCCGTTTGATGTGGTCGGCGGCCTGCCGCTTCATCTCGCCGGTGTCGAGCATGCGGAACACCGAGCCGAGGACGCCCTTGCGGCGGATCTCACGGGCGAGGAAGAGGTTGCTGGCGATGTCCAGGGCGGGGGCGACGGCGAGGGTCTGGTAGACGGTCTCGATGCCGGCGTCGCGGGCGTCCTGGGGGCGTTTGAAGTGGACCTCCTTGCCGTCGACCAGGATGCTGCCCTGGTCGGGGACGAGGGCTCCGGACAGGCACTTGATCAGGGTGGACTTGCCGGCGCCGTTGTCGCCGATGACGGCGAGGACCTCGCCGGCGTGCAGGGTGAGGTCGACGCTGTTCAGGCCGACGACCCGGCCGAAGAGCTTGACCAGGCCCTTGGCTTCGAGAACGGGGGCGGTGGCGGTCGTCACGACTTCACACTCCGGATCCACTGGTCGACGGAGACAGCCGCGATCACCAGGATGCCGACTGCGAGGACTTGGTAGTTGGGGTCGATGCCGGCCAGCGCGAGGCCGTTGACGAAGACCTGGACGATGAGCGCGCCGATCAGCGAGCCGAAGACCACCCCGCGGCCGCCGAACAGGCTGGTGCCGCCGATCACCACGGCGGTGATGGACTGGAGGTTGGCGTTGAGACCGCTGTTGGGGTCACCGCCGCCGACCCGGCCGACCAGGATCCAGGCGCCCACGGCGATGGCGAAACCGCCCACCATGTAGGCGCTGAGCAGGACCCGGTTGACGGAGATGCCGGCCAGCCGGGCGGCCTCGAGGTCGTCGCCGACGGCGTACAGGTGACGGCCCCAGGCGGTGTAGCGCAGGGCGTAGCCGATCACCGCGTACAGGGCGATCATCAGGAGCACGCCGTACGTGAGGTTCAGCTGTCCGAGGGAGACGGTCTGGCCGCTCCACAGCAGGATGTTGCCCGGTTGCAGGGCGACGGTCTGGCCCTTGGCGTAGATGAGGGTGATGGCGGTGAAGACGCTGAGGGTGCCGAGGGTGACGATGAACGGCGGCAGCTTGATCTTGGTCACCAGCAGGCCGTTGACGGCCTGGGCGGCGATCGCGACGACCGCTCCGGCCAGCAGGGCGAACACGCCGGGCCAGTGGTTGTCCGCGACTAGCTTCGACATCAGCAGCGAGGACAGCACCATCACCGCGCCGATCGACAGGTCGATGCCGGCGGTGAGGATGATGACCGTCTGGCCGACGGCGAGCGAACCGATGACGGCCACCTGCTGGGCGACCAGCGAGAGGTTCTGCAACGCGTAGAAGCGCTCGTTCACCAGGGAGAACACGATCGCGGCGAGCACCAGGACGATGGCCGGGCTGAGGGCCGGCTGGCGGTGCAGCACCGAGTGGATGCGCTGGCTGGGGGTGGCGGGCCTGTTGAGGAACTCCTCCGCCGGTGCCGGTGTGGCTTGGTCCACGTGGGTGGTCACAGGGGGTCCTTCCGGTGTTTTCCCTGGTACGGGCTCATGGGCTCGTGGAGTACGGGTGCGGCGCCGGTGCCTTCGTCACGGTCCCCGGCGCCGCGCCCGGCGGGGTGTCAGCTGCCCCAGCAGGCGGAGGCGGCCTGCGAGGGGGACTGCACGGTCAGTCCGTCCAGGGACTTGGCGGCGACCAGGGCGGTACCGGTGTCGTAGAAGGACTTGCCGTCGGTCACGCTGGGCTTGCTGCCGCCGCGGGCCAGTTTGGCGATCGACGTGACGCCGAGGGCCGCCATCTTGCCCGGGTACTGCACCGCGTCGGCGGCGAACTCACCGCTGGTCACGTTCTTCAGGCCGGAGCAGCTGCCGTCGATCGCGTAGATCGCGGCCTGCTTCACCTTGCCGGCCGCCTTCAGCGCGTTGTACGCGCCCTCGCCCGCGGGCTCGTTGATGGCGTAGACGACGTTGATGTCCGGGTTGGCGGACAGGCAGTTCTCCATCGCGGTGCGGCCGCCGTCGATGGCGCCCTGGGTGGGCTGGTGACAGACGACCTTGTACGTGCCGCCCTTGCCGCCGGTGTACTTGCCGGACTTGGCTTCCTTGCCGTTCTCGGACTTGCTGCCCGGGTCGATGCCCATGCCTTCCAGGAAGCCGTGGTCGCGGTTGATGTCGACCGAGACGACCTGGTTGTTGAACAGGTCGAGCATGGCGATGACGGCCGGCTTGCCGCCGAGGGCCGCCGCCGCGTACTGCCCGATGAGCTTGCCCGCCTGCTCGTTGTCCGTGGCGTAGGTGATGTCCGCGGTGCTGGCCGGGTTCGGCGCGGTGTCCAGGGCGATCACGAACAGGCCGGCCTGCTTGGCCCGGCCGAGGGCGGCGTTCACCGCGTCGCCGTTGGTGGTGATGAGGATGCCCTTGTCGCCCCGGGCTATCGCGTTGTCGATGGCGGTGATCTGGGTCTGGGTGTCGCCGTCGCTGGTGCCCGCCGCCACCGTGAGACCCACGTTGTCCTTGGCGGCCTGGGCCTTGGCGTCCTTCTCCATGCTCACGAAGTACGGGTTGGTGAGGGTCTTCAGGATCAGTGACACACCCACCTTGCCCCCGCCCCCCGAGGCGGACGAGGAGGCGTTCCCGTTCGAGGAACCGCAGGCCGCGAGCGTCGCGCCGAGGCAGACCGTGACGCCGATCGCCATCGCCCGGGTGCGCCGGCCGGAGCGGCTCGACAGGTGACTGGTGGAGAAGTTCATGGCTCGATCCCTTTCGGATCCGTCCCTTGGCCGACGCTGAGACAACGTTGACTGGGCGAGATACTGGGCCTCTATGGACGAGCGCGTCAAGACGCTGATAAACATGCGTCGGCAACGAGTGGGTAACGCGAATCCGGTAGGAGACAACGATGACTCAGGGCGCCGCGCCGCCCCGGTCCACCCGCAGCCGCCCCACCATGCGTGAGGTCGCGGCGCTGGCCGGAGTCGCCATCAAGACGGTCTCGCGCGTGTTCAACGGCGTCCCCACCGTCGATCCCGCGATCGTCGCCCGGGTCCGCGAGGCCGCCGACCAACTGGGCTACCGTCCCAACCTCACCGCGAGCAGTCTGCGCCGCGGCGACGGCCGTACCGCCACCATCGGCATGCTCGTCGAGGACGCCGCGAACCCCTTCTCGGCCGCCCTGACCCGTACCGTGGAGAACGTGGCCCGGGAACGCGGAGTCCTGGTGCTGGTCGGCAGCCTGGACGAGGACCCGGCACGCGAACGGGAACTGGCCCAGGCGCTCGTGGACCGCCGGGTGGACGGGCTGGTGATCGTCCCGGCGGGACGCGACCAGAGCTACCTGATCAGCGACCAGCGCTCCGGCACCCGCATGGTCTTCGTCGACCGCGAGGCCGGACTCCTGGACGCGGACGCCGTCGTCTCCGACAACCGGCAGGGCGCCGTCACCGCCGTCAACCACCTGGTCGAGGCCGGCCACCGCCGTATCGCCTACCTCGGCGACCGGGCCTCCATACCGACCGCCGCGCAGCGCTTCGACGGCTACCGGCACGCGCTGGAGGTCGCGCACCTCCCGTACGACGACGAGATCGTGCGGCACGTGCCGGCCAGCGAGGAGGCCGCCGTCACCGCCACCAAGGAACTGCTGGAGCTGCCGGATCCGCCCACGGCACTGTTCACCAGCCAGAACCTGGTCACCATAGGCGCCCTGCGGGCCCTGCGCGCGCTCGGACTCCAGCACACCGTCGCCCACGTGGGCTTCGACGACTTCCCGCTGGCCGACATCCTCGACCCGGGCATCTCCGTCATCGCCCAGAACGTCGAGGAGGTGGGCAGGACCGCCGCCGAGATGCTCTTCCACCGTCTGGACGGCGACGAGTCGCCCACCCGTACCGTCACCGTGCCGACCCGGCTGATCGAGCGGGGCTCCGGCGAGATCCCGGCCGAAGGACCCCGCCATGACTGAACCCGTACGAGCCGCCGCCCAGCCGCCGGCCGTGACCGTGATCGGCGAAGCCCTCATCGATCTGGTCCAGCTCGACGCCCCCGGCGACTACCGCGCCCGGCCCGGCGGCAGCCCCTTCAACGTCGCCATCGGCCTCGCCCGGCTCGGCCACCGCACCGCGCTCATGGCACGGCTGGCCGACAACACCTTCGGCAGGCTGCTGCGCGCCCACGCCGCAGCCGAGCGCGTCGACCTGACCTGCGCACCGGCGGCCGCCGAACCCACCACGCTCGCCGTGGTCTCCATGGACGCGGAGGGCAGGGCGAGTTACGACTTCTACCTGGACGGCACCGCGGACTGGCAGTGGACCGAGGCGGAGACGGCCCTTGTCCCCCCGGAGACGGCCGTACTGCACTTCGGCTCGGTCGCCTCCTGGACGTCCCCGGCCGACCGGCACATCCACTCCGTGGCCCGCCGCCTGCGCGCCGGGGGTACGACGCTGATCAGCTACGACCCCAACGTCCGCCCCGCCCTCCTCGGCGACCCGGAGCGTGGCAGGCAGGCCGTCGAACGGAGCGTCGGCACCGCCCACCTCGTCAAGGCGAGCCGCGAGGACGTCGAGTGGCTCTACCCCGGCACGCCGATCGAGAAGACCGCCGCCCGCTGGCTGGAGCTCGGCGCACTCCTCGTCGTCATCACCGACGGCCCCGACGGCGCCCATGTCCACTCCGGCGCGGGGAGCCTGAGCCGTCCCGGACGGAAGGCCGCGGTGGTGGACACCGTCGGCGCGGGCGACGCGTTCACCGCGGGGCTGCTCGGCGCGCTGACCCGCCACGGACTGCACGGCCCGCGGACGCTGGCCGCGGCCGACCCGGACACCCTGCGGACCGCCGTGGACGACGCGATCCTCGTCTCCGCGCTCACCTGCGAACGCCTGGGCGCCGACCCACCCACCGCCCTGCCCCGCCCCGCGTCGGCCGCCCGGGCACCTCTGGAGCCGACGGACCTGACGTTCCCCGACGGCAACCGCCCTACGGGCACGGAGGGTTCGGCACCGCGCCCGACACAGCCGACCGCGAGCTTGACGGGGCCGACCGCGAGCTGACCGCGCTGAGCGGGCCGACCGCGAGCTGACCGCGCTGAGCGGGCCGACCGCGAGCTGACCGCGCTGACCGTGTCGCGCGAGCTGACTGTGCCGACCGCGAGCTGACCGCGCTGAGCGGGCCGACCGCGAGCTGACCGCGCTGACCGTGCCGCGCGCGAGCTGACTGTGCCGCGCGCGAGCTCACCTGCCCGCATGCGGGTTCACCTGGCCGCACGCGAGCCTCCCCCTGGTCGTTCACTTCCAGATGGACGCCAGCTGCCATGCCTTCAGTCGGCCGAGCTTCGCGGTGCCGCCGTCGGCGAAGACGTCGACGCCGGTACTGGAGGGATCGGGGAAGACCTGGTCGGTGAGGACGGCCTGTTCGCCGGCGGCGTTCTCGGCGTAGACCTCGACCGAGGACGCGTCGACGAGGACGTGCAGGCTCAGCGGCGGCGAACTGCGCGGGCCCGCCGCCGTGTGACTCGTTCTTGCCGGGCGCTACCTGCATGAGCTCGTGAAGCCGTGGCTGTGAAGGGAGCGGCGCAGCTCCGGCACGGCCTCGGGAGTGGCCACCTGGGCCTCCGGCCACCCCAACCAGCACCACGAAGGGGCGTGAGGTCCGTGAAGGCCCCACGCCCCTTCGTTCAGCGGATCACCGCGTCAGCGGGTCAGTGCTTGCCGTGTGCCCACGGCTGGTACGACTGGACGTATCCGGCCGCCGGCGAACCCACGCCCGTCACGTCGTCGTAGCCCTTCACCGCGGACAGGGAGCTGTCCTTGCCGAGGCTGCGGACCGAGGTCAGCAGGCCCTTGGTGGCGTCGTAGCCGTTGGCGAAGTCGACGCGGGCGACGGCGAGGTCGGAGCCGGTCGGGTTGTCCGTGACGTCGTGGTACGCCTTCGTGCCGTACTTGCAGTAGATCAGCGGATTGGCGAAGCCGATCGCCCGGCCGCGCGCCTCCTGGGCGAGGGCCTGGACCGCCGCGATCACCGGCGCGGCCAGCGAGGTACCGCCGATGCGGTACTCGCTGTACTGCTGCGACCCGTCCGGGAAGGTCTGCGTCAGGCCGATCTCGAAACCGGTGTTGGGGTCGGCGACCGCCGAGATGTCCGGGACGACCCGGTTGCCGGAGGCGTTGTTGGCCTTGGCAAGGGAGTCCGGGACGACACCCTTCTGGTAGTAGGGCTCGGCGACCGTCTTGCTGGTGCCGCCACCCGCGCCCGAGGTGAACGCGCCCGGGAAGTTGGTCCAGCTCGTGCCGTCGGCCGACAGCGTGGCCTTCTCGGTACCCCAGCCGGTCTCCCACAGGTACTTGTCGCGCTTGCCGACGGCCAGGGATGTGCCGCCGACCGCCGTCACCCAGGCCGAGTTGGCGGGGGTGTCGACCTGCTTCGTACCGGTGTTGGCGACCTCGTCGCCGTTGTCACCGGAGGAGAAGTAGAAGCCGATGCCCTGGACCGCGCCGAGCTTGAAGACCTGGTCGTAGGCGGCCGCGAGGTCCGGCGTCTGGCTGGCCTCGGTGTCGCCCCACGAGTTGGAGACGATGTCCGCCAGGTGGTTGTCGACGACCTTGCTGAGCGAGGCGAGCAGGTCGTCGTCGTGGCAGGAGCTGGCGCCCACGTACGTGACGTCGGCGGCCGGCGCGACCGCGTGCACGGCCTCCACGTCGAGGGTCTCCTCGCCGTACCAGCCGGCCGCGGCACACTCGTCGGTGTTCGTGTAGGAGTCCGGCAGCACCTGGTTCAACTGGCCGGCCTTCCAGGCCGCGTCGCCGTGCGCCTTGGCGTAGGTGCCGGCGTCGGCAGCGATGTTCGGCGAGGCGTACGCGTCGGTGATGGCGACGCGCACGTGCTTGCCGGTGTACCTCCCGGCGCCGTAGGCGGCCCGCAACTGCTTGCCGGTGTAGCCCTGGATCGTGTACGGGATCTTCGTGCCGTACGCGTCCGGCAGCGTCGTCGCGATGTTCGAGCCGTAGTACGAGGAGAACGGCCCGGAGTTCTTGAACACGGCTTCCGGCGGAGGCAGCGTGTCGTCGTGGTTCGCCTTGTGCGGCGCGTTGTCCAGGCCGGTGACGGTCAGGACGGCGGAGCTGACGGAGGCCGGTACCGACGCGGTCCTCGTCGGAGCGCGGTAGGTCTTGGAGCCCTTGGAGTAGTTGTGCAGCTGCGTGCCGAACGCCTGCTCCACGGCGGCCACGTCGCCGGAGACGGCGATGTAGTGCTGCGTGACCTCGGTGACCGTCAGACCGGACTCGGTCAGCCAGGCCTTGACGGCCTTCACCTGGGCCGCGGTGGCGCCGTATCGGGCTTGAGCCTGCTTGGCGCTGAGGTACTTGCCGTAAAGCGGCGAGCTGGGGTCGGACACCGCCTTCGCGTAGGCCGCGAGGCCGGCGGAGTTCCGGCCGGCCAGGTACACCCGGGCCCTGACCTGCGCGTCGTTCGAGGTTGCGCCCTTGTCCGCCTTGGCCGTGGCCCAGGCGGGCTTGGTGCCCGCCAGGGTGTCACGGGCCGGGTTGCCCGCGGCGTGCGCCGCGGGTATGCCGAGCGCGAGTGCGCCGGCGATCATCGGCAGTGTCGCTGCCATGCTCACGCTGGCCCGCACCCTGGCACGGTTCGATCTCATACTGCCCCCTGCTATGCGGTTCGTCGCATGGAGTGGTTGGTCGTCCGTGATCACCAGAGGACCTGCGGCGGAACGGCCCACGGAGAGATCAAACGGTGGGTTTCACTCTCGCGATGATCGGTTCATGTCAGGGGAATGAAAAGACCAAGAGGCCTTCAAGTGTGAGCCACGGATGGGGGGTTGGAGGTGATTTGGGCTGCTGCACGTGGCGACCGACGTGTGTGACCGAAGCGGGGCACCGGCAGGGAGCCGGGACTTCGCCGGTCGCCCGTGACGGCGTCCCCGTCTGTACCGCGATCGCGTTGCGGCGCTAGGCTGAGTTGCTCTTCCGCCTGTCCGTTCGTCGCAGTCTCACCTCGAAGCAGGGAGCGCCGTGCAACGTAAAGGTGTCGCAGACCGGATCGACCAGAGTCGTGCGGCTGAATGGGGTTGGTTCCTGGCATGGCTCGCGGTCGGGGGGTGTCTGGCCCTGGGGCTGGCCGCACTGCTGACGGTGGGCATAGCCCTGATCGCCGTGGCCGCCGTGGCCGCGGTGTTCCTCCTGCGGAAGGGGCCCAGGGCTGCTGCCGTCGGAGGTGTGGCGGGTTTGGCTCTGCCGGCCTTCTATCTCGCCTACCTGAACAGGGGAGGTCCGGGGAACGTGTGTCACGTGACGGCCGGAGGGAGCACGTGCACCGACGAGTACGCGCCGCTGCCGTTCCTGGTCGTCGGGGCACTTCTGTTCGTCGCGGGCTTCCTGGTCTTCCTGATGCTCGAACGCCGGGGCCGGGGAGGCTGACCCGCCGCCGCTTCCGGTTTTCCGCGAGCCGGAAGGTCGGCGGAAAACCGGAAGCAGGTGCTTCCCCTCAGTTCAGTCAGGCCCCTCTTGTCCCTGCCGCTTAACGACTGGGTGAGGGCTGGGGAGCGGCACTCGACGTGGATGTCGAGGCAGAGCCCTTGCCTACGGCCTCGTCAAACTTCGGGAAACATACGTACCATTTCCCGGAAGCTCTGCAGACGGCGACCTTGAAGGCGGGATCGGAGCTGTCGTGCGAGTGGTTCTCGACGCATTTCTCGTTCTTGTGCGGGCTGATGGTGGCGGTTTTCGGAGTAACGCCTGAACTGCACATCTTCCCGGTCAGAACGACGGTTCCTGAACTTTTCTTCGTGTGCACGGAACCGATTCCCAGGTTCTGGGCCCGGACCGACGAACTGGTCATGCCGGCGAAAAGGACCTTCAGTACCCCGCGCTCACGGGGCAGGACGAAACTGGACGCACGGTCGAACTGGCTGGCGAAGACGGCTGTCGTGTACTCCACGGCCACCGGGCCCGGGTCTGTCACGGTCGTGTCGGCCGCGGAGCCGGGAGCGCCCGGCGTGCCGGTGCTGCCCGTGCTGCATCCGGTGGCCGCCAGGAGGAGCGCTGTCATGAGGGGGGCGGCGCCCCACGCGCCCGTCCGTCGAGGACGAGGCGAGCGGGACGTCCCGGAGAGCGGACTCATGCGTCAGGAGGTCCATCCGAAGCCGGTGGAGGTGCGGTGGTGCACCAGGTTCGAGCACCCGCCCGCCTTGCTGTCGCTCCAGGTGTGGTGGGCGTCGCCGTTGCGGTAGCCGTAGACGTGCACGTTGTGCTTGAAGACGGCGGTGGAGGAGTCGAAGCCGCAGGCGGCCCAGCCGGCCGGGCCCAGGAGCGTGATCACCAGGTCCTCGAAGTCGTTGTTCTTGAAGGTCTCGGCGCCGCCGGTGCCCCAGCCACCGCTCACGGTGCTGAACTTCGGGGTGGGCGTGCCGGACGTCGACCAGCCGTCGTACTTGAACTTGTAGGCGTTGTTCCGGGCGGTGAGGTTGCCTGTGGCACCGTACAGAGGCCAGCGCAGGTTGGTGGTGAGCGACGTGATGGTGATGTTGATCGGGTCGATCCATGCGGTCTTGGTGTGCGCGTTGCTGTACGAGGTTCCGCTCGCCGTCACGGCGGACCCGTTCTCGTCGAAGGGCTGCGCGGCCGCGGTGACGGCAGCGCTCGCGTCGCCGGTGGAGGACGCGGTCTGCGGCGTCTCCGGCACGTCGTTGGTGTCCGTCGGCGAGACCAGGCTCGCTTCCTGGGTGGGGGTGATGGAGCCGGTGAGGATCCGGTCCTGGCAGGTGCTCGGGTTGTACCCGACCTCCTGCTGGTAGGTCGTGGACGCCGACGACGTGTCGCCGGAGTAGCCGAACGTGCAGTTGCCGTCGGCATCGACCGTTCCGGTGATGGTGGCCACCGTGCCGGTGACGCCGAACCGGGAGGTCGCGTCGTCGGTGTAGGTGATCCACCCGTCGGCGCCGATGGCCACTCCGGGAATACCCGTGGAGGAGGCGGACGGGGAGGGCGAGCCGGTCGGGGTCGGTGTGGGCGAGCCGCAGCCCGGGCTCACGGTGTGCGGTGAATAGACGTTGTTCGCCTTCATCGCGGTGACCGCGTCGGTGCAGATGTCGGGTGCCGCCTTGGCGCTGCCCGCCGGGCCGCCGATGGCGAGCAGAGAGGCGGAGAGCACGAGCGTGACCACCGGGCGAGGTCTGAATCGAGACATGAGGTTCCTTTTTCTGGAAGGAAAAGCCTGGAACCGTGCGAATGATTCAGGGCGGACAACGGCGCCCCGCTGTGCAGCGTCGGCCCCCCCTGAGCCGCCTCAACCGTACGAGTGATCAATTGTGAAGATCAAGTGCGGATTCCATCATTCCTGCAAAGAAAACTTTTCGATGGGCGGTAAGTATTTTTCCTCCTCCTGGTTGCCCGCTCGGCTGTGCCCGGGTTGTTTCGATAGTCGCCCCACCTGTCATGAATGGCGCTTTGCATCTGCTTTGAGGTGGTTTTACGTCACTGCTGAAGCGGCTTCGCGCCCCGCTCCTTCAGCATCTGCTGCATCGTGGCCAGCTCCGACTGCTGCGCGTCCACCATGCCCTGGGCGAGGTTCTTCTCCACCTCGACGGTGCACTTGGCCACACAGCCCTCGGCCATGTGGATCCCGCCCTTGTGATGGGCCGTCATCAGCTGGAGGTAGAAGACCTCCGCCTGCTTGCCGTTCAGCGTCCCGAGCTTCGCCAGCTCCGCGTCGGTCGCCATGCCGGGCATCAGCGAACCGTCCCCGCGCTCCGGCATGTCACCCATGCCCATCCAGGACATCGGCGGCTTCGCCGACACCTTCGGCAGGTCCCACAGGTCCAGCCAGCCCAGCAGCATGCCGCGCTGGTTGGCCTGGGTCTGCGCGATGTCGTAGGCGAGCCGCCGTACGTCCGCGTTCTTCGTGCGGTCGCGGACGATGTACGACATCTCCACGGCCTGCTGGTGATGGACCGCCATGTCCCGCGCGAACCCCGCGTCCGCCCCGTCGGCGCTCGGGACGGCCGGGCCGGAGCCGCCGCCGCCGTCCTCGGCGACCGCGTACGTGATGGCGCCGGCCGCGACGAGCACCGCCGCCGCCGTTCCGGCGATCCAGCCGATGTGCTGCTTCTTCACGTCACATCGTCCCGCCCGTGCACGAGGCACCCGGCTCCGGGGTCTGCTTGCCCTGGACATAGGTCTGGAAGAACGTGCCGACCTTCGGGTCGTCCGCGTTCTTCACGCTCAACTGGTGCCCCCACGCCGACAGTTCGATCGGCGAGGACTGGCCGGCGTACGGGCTCATCAGCGAGTACGGGGTCTGCTTCACCTTCGCCGCCAGCTTGTCCACGTCGGACTTGCTCGCCTTGTCGGTGTACGTCACCCAGACCGCGCCATGCTCCAGGGCGTGCACGGCGTTCTCGTCCTTCACGGGCTTGGTGTAGACGTTGCCGTTGCAGTTGAGCCACACCGGGTTGTGGTTGCCGCCGACTGGCGGGTGCATCGGGTACTTCACGGTCCCGGCGACATGCGTACGGGACAGCTTGCCCGTCCAGGTCCGCACCCCGTCGCTGCCCGTGACGAAGTGCCCGGAGTCCCCGGAGTCCCCGCCCTTGGCGTCGCTCGAGCTGTCGCTCTTGTGCGACTGGGAGTTGACGAGCACCACGCCGCCGACGACCAGACCCACCACGACCACGACACTCGCGCCGATCGTCAGGATCCGGTTGCGTCGCTCGCGCGCCTGCTCCGCGCGCCGCATCTGCTCTATGCGTGCCTTGCGCTCGGCGTTGCCGGCCTTGTTCTTCGCGGAACCCATGAGGTGTGTCCTTCTGGGGGAAAGGGACGTGGAGGGTGGGGCTCGCTGATCGTAGTGGGGGAGATGGGGCCGGACGTAGGTAGGGCACGGGAAAGAGCGGGAAAGTCCCGGGAGCCGACAGCGAACCGATAATTTGAACGGCGGATGCGTATTACCTACGCTGGGCGGTATGCGGCTGTTGCGCTCCACCGATCTCGCCCTGCGGCTCCTGATGCGGCTCGCCGTCGCGGGGGAGTCCAGTCCTACGACCCGTGAGGTCGCCGGGGACATGGAGGTGCCGTACACGCACGCGGCGAAGGTGGTGGCCGAGCTCCAGCACCTCGGGCTGGTCGACGCCCGCCGCGGCCGGGGCGGCGGGCTCACGCTGACCGGGAAGGGGCGGGATGCCTCGGTGGGGGCGCTGGTGCGGCTCTTCGAGGGGGAGGGCGACGTGGTCGACTGCGAGGGGGCGACGCCCTGTCCGCTGAACTCCGGGTGCCGACTCAGGGGCGCCCTGCGCCGGGCCCAGGAGGCGTTCTACGCGGCCCTGGACCCGGTGACGGTGGCGGACATGGTGGGGGAGCCGACGGGGCCGTTGCTGCTCGGTATTTCCAAGGGGCCGAGGGTCGTTTAGAGGCCTACGGGGGTGCCGCGGTCCGTCGTGCGGCGGCTGCGACGCCGTCGTGGTCGCTCGCGCAGTTCCTCGCGCCCCTGTCGGGCGCTGCAGCTCAGGCCGTCGCCCGCCACAGGTCCGGGCCGAAGACCTCGTAGTGGATGTCCGCCGGGGGCACGCCCTTCTCGATCAGCTGGGTGCGGATCGTGCGCATGAAGGGGAGGGGGCCGCACAGGTACGCGCGCGTGCCGGGGGCCACCTCGATGTCGGTGAGGTCGACCAGGCCGGTGCGGGTGCCCGGCTCGGCGTCGCGCTCGTAGAAGAAGTGGACGGCCCTGTCCGGCAGCTTCTGCGCGTACGCGGTGTGGTCGGCGCGCAGGGCGTGGTCCGCGGGGGAGCGGTCGCCGTGCACGACGGTGACCGGGGCGCGGTGGCCGTCGGCCGCGAGCGCGGCGAGCATCGGGACCATCGGGGTGACGCCGATGCCGGCGGAGGCCAGGAGGAGGGGCCGGCCGGCGGTGTCGCCGAGGACGAGGTCACCGTACGGCTCCGACAGCTCCAGGACGTCGCCCTCGCGCACGCGCGCGTGCAGGTGGTTCGAGACCTCGCCGCCGGGCGTCGCGGCGTCACCGGGCACGCGCTTGACGCTGAACTGGCGGACCGACTCGCCCGGGGCGCCGGAGAGGCTGTACTGGCGTATCTGGCGGGCCCCGTCGGGGAGCGTGACGCCCACGGAGACGTACTGTCCGGCACGGAAGCCGCGCACCGCCCCGCCGTCCGCGGGCCGCACCCGGAAGGTCACGACGTCGGCCGTCTCCGCGACCCGTCCGACGACCTCCCAGGGCCGGAGGCCGGTGGCCCCGCTCTCCTCGTACAGCCGCTTCTCGATGGCGGTCAGCGCGTTGGCCATCAGCCAGTAGACCTCGTCCCAGGCGGCCGCGACCTCGGGGGTGACGGCCTCGCCCAGCACCTCGACGATGGCGGCGAACAGGTGTTCGCGGACGACCGTGTACTGCTCGGGCGTGACCCCGAGGGAGGCGTGCTTGTGGGCGATGCGGCCCAGCAGGGCGTCGGGGCGCTGGTCCGGGCGGTCCAGCAGGTGGGTGGCGAACGCGGCGATGGAGCCGGCGAGGGCCTGCCGCTGGGTGCCGGCGGCCTGGTTGCCGCGGTTGAAGAGGTTGCGCAGCAGCTCGGGGTGGGCGGCGAAGAGCCGGGCGTAGAAACGCTCGGTGATCTCGCCGATGGCCGCGCCGACGGCCGGGAGGGTGGCGCGGACGGTGGCGGCTGACGGCTCGGACAGCATCGGGGCTCCTTGGGTTCGCCGAACGGATCGACGCCTCGACGCTATTAAAACTTGCATCTCAGATTCAAATTTAAGGACCGTGGTGTCGGTCACGACCGATCCGGATCCGCCATTACGGATGTCGGTGCGAGCAGGCAAGATGGGCGGGAGCGCAGTACACCTGCGGTACGAGAGCCGTTCAGGCCGAGGACGCCGGCGCGATCAAGGTCCGCAACGCGCATGAAATGCTGTTGTGGTGTGATGCCCGGGTGCCCGACCGCCTCCTGTGGGACCGGGAGCAAGGCGGCCTGACCAGCAAGGATGGGGAAGCGGAAGATGGACAAGCAGCAGGAGTTCGTGCTCCGGACCTTGGAGGAGCGCGACATCCGGTTCGTACGCCTGTGGTTCACGGACGTGCTGGGCTTCCTCAAGTCCGTCGCCGTGGCCCCGGCCGAGCTTGAACAGGCCTTCGACGAGGGCATCGGTTTCGACGGCTCCGCGATCGAGGGCTTCGCCCGGGTCTACGAGTCCGACATGATCGCGAAGCCGGATCCGTCGACCTTCCAGGTCCTGCCGTGGCGCGCGGAGACCCCGGGTACGGCCCGCATGTTCTGCGACATCCTGATGCCGGACGGCTCCCCGTCCTTCGCGGACCCGCGGTACGTGCTCAAGCGCGCCCTGGCCCGCACCTCCGACCTCGGCTTCACCTTCTACACCCACCCCGAGATCGAGTTCTTCCTGCTGAAGGACCGCCCGCTGGACGGCTCCCGCCCCACCCCGGCCGACAACTCGGGCTACTTCGACCACACCCCGACCAGCGTCGGCATGGACTTCCGCCGCCAGGCGATCACCATGCTGGAGTCGATGGGCATCTCGGTGGAGTTCTCCCACCACGAGGGCGCGCCGGGCCAGCAGGAGATCGACCTGCGCTACGCGGACGCGCTCTCCACGGCCGACAACATCATGACGTTCCGGCTGGTCATGAAGCAGGTGGCGCTGGAGCAGGGGGTGCAGGCGACCTTCATGCCGAAGCCGTTCTCCGAGCACCCCGGCTCCGGCATGCACACCCACCTCTCCCTCTTCGAGGGCGACCGCAACGCGTTCTACGAGTCCGGCGCCGAGTACCAGCTCTCCAAGGTGGGCCGCTCCTTCATCGCGGGCCTGCTGCGGCACGCCGCCGAGATCTCCGCGGTCACCAACCAGTGGGTGAACTCCTACAAGCGCATCTGGGGCGGCTCCGAGCGCACGGCGGGCGCCGGCGGCGAGGCGCCCTCGTACATCTGCTGGGGGCACAACAACCGCAGCGCGCTGGTCCGGGTCCCGATGTACAAGCCCGGCAAGACCGGCTCCGCGCGCGTCGAGGTCCGCTCCATCGACTCCGGCGCCAACCCCTACCTGGCCTACGCCCTGCTGCTGGCGGCCGGCCTGAAGGGCATCGAGGAGGGGTACGAGCTGCCGCCGGGCGCCGAGGACGACGTCTGGGCCCTCTCCAACGCCGAGCGCCGCGCCATGGGTATCGAGCCCCTCCCGCAGAACCTCGGCGAGGCCCTGACCCTCATGGAGGGCAGCGACCTGGTCGCCGAGACCCTCGGCGAACACGTCTTCGACTTCTTCCTCCGCAACAAGCGCCAGGAGTGGGAGGAGTACCGCTCCGAGGTGACCGCCTTCGAGCTGCGGAAGAACCTGCCGGTGCTGTAGTGCGCGTCACCCGACGAACGCCGGGGAGACCGCCGAGACGCTGATGCGTCGCGGTTTCCCCGTGCCGTCCGCCGGCATCTCGTAGAGGTCCGCGCCGTAGTCGCCCGGCAGCGCGTACACGATCGTGCGGGCGTCCTTCCACACCGCCTGGTCGTCCACGCTCCGGGACTCCGCGAGCGGGGTCTCGCGCAGCGTCCTCAGGTCGAGGACATACAGGCGCCAGGGGGCGTCCTTCGGGAGGCCCGGCACCCGTTTCTTGTAGGCGACGCGGGTGCCGTCGGGGGAGAGGGACGGGCACTCGACGTTCCGGTGGACGGTGGTGAGCGTGCGGGCGCGCAGGCTGCCCCGGACCAGGTACGTCGAGCCCTGCGTGGCCAGCGTCGCGTAGAAGGTGTCGTCGTCCGGGGCGAAGGTCACGCCCCAGAAGTTGACGTCCGCCGCGTGGTAGGTCCTGCCGTCCTTGACGACGCGGAAGGCCTCCAGGGACGGGATCAGGGTGCCCGTACGGGTGTCCACGATCGCCGTACGGGTGGAGAAGTCCGTGCCCGCGTACGAGTCGCCGCCCACGAACGCCGTCCAGGCCGCGTAGTGGCCCGTCGGGGAGACCCGGGCCCGCGAAGGGATGCCCGGGACGTCGTAGTGCGCCCTCGGGTGCAGGCGGGCGTCCAGGACCAGGGCCCGGTACGTGTCGGAGACCGGGCCGTGGACGGCTTGCAGGCACACGCCGGTGCCCGCCGCGGCGTAGAACCGCAGGCACTTGACGCCGGAGGCGGTACGGGGGCCGGAGGGGGCCGACGCGGGCGTCGTGGTCAGTTCGTCGCGGTGCGGGCCCCAGGCCATGTTGCGGAAGACCATGCGGCCGGGCGCGGTGAGCGTCACCGTCCCGGGCGTGACCTGCGCGGCGCCCGCCCGCGGGTGGTCGCGGCGCTCCGCCCGCGCCGACGCGTGCAGGACGGAGGCCAGGGCTATCGCCCCCAGCACGGCGAGGGCGGACGCCAGGATCAGGACGCGGGATCTCAGGGTCATACGGCTGCCTCCCGGGAGGGGCGGAGGGTGAGGGCGTAGGCGGCGCACACCGCCAGCGCACCCGTGGACGCCAGCAGTGCCGTACGGTCGCCCCACAGCGTCCACGCCGCGCCGAACGCCAGCGAACAGACGAAACGCGCGCCCGCCTGGCCCGTCTGGACCAGCGCCAGGCCGGACGAGCGCAGCTCCTGGGGCACGCGGTCCGACGCGACGGCCATCAGGACCCCGTCCGTCGCGGCGTAGAACGTGCCGTGCAGGGCGAGGACCGCGTAGGGGAGGGCCGTGCCGTGCCAGGACGTGAGCAGCAGGGTGTAGGCGAGCAGCAGGGCCGCGTGGCCCGCGAGGAACACCCGCCAGCGGCCCCAGCGGTCCGCCAGCCGGCCGAGCGGGACGGCCAGCAGGAGGAACGCGGCCGCCGTGCCGAGGGGGAGCAGGGGGAACCAGCGGTCCGGGACGCCGAGGCGCCGTTGCAGCAGCAGGTACACGAACGAGTCGCTCACCGTGGCGAGGCCGAGGAGCAGGGCGCAGACGGTGATCCGCCGCAGGTCACGCAGGCCCAGCAGCCCGACCGCCGCCCGCACCGTGGGACGCGCCCCCACCGCACCGGCCCCACCCCCACCGCCCGGCAGCGGTTCCGGCGTGCCGGCCCCGCGCCCGCCGCCCGGCACCGGCCCGGA
This sequence comes from Streptomyces sp. NPDC006655, assembly GCF_040703965.1. NCBI lineage: Bacteria > Bacillati > Actinomycetota > Actinomycetes > Kitasatosporales > Streptomycetaceae > Streptomyces > Streptomyces sp. NPDC006655. The sequence goes on from NZ_JBEYJU010000028.1 coordinate 58,685, forward strand.
CGCGCCGGTCCCGCGCCCGATGTCCGCCATCGGTCCGGACGTGCCGGTCACGCGTCGGCCGCCCGGCAGCGGTTCCGGCGTGCCGGTTCCCGGCCCGTTGCCCGGCGTCGGTCCCGGCGTGCCGGTCCTGCCGCTCGGTACGAACAGCGCCAGGACCAGCACGCCCAGGACCGCCACGCAGAAGCTCACCGTGAACACCGCGTCGTAGCCGTCCACCGTCGCCCGCAGGATGAGGAACGCGGCCAGGGGGCCGAGCAGCGCGCCCGCCGTGTCCATCGCGCGGTGCACGCCGAAGGCGCGGCCCCGGGTCTCCGGGGTGCTGGAGAGCGAGATCAGGGCGTCCCGGGGAGCCGTGCGCACCCCCTTGCCGGTGCGGTCCGCCGCCAGGACCAGGCCGATGGGGGTGAGGGTGTGAGCGACCAGCAGGAGGGGCTTGCACAGGGCCGACAGGGCGTAGCCCGCACCCGCCACCCACTTGTGGCGGCCGCCGCCGCGGTCGGCGAGGTGGCCGCCGACCAGGCGGACGACCGCCGAGAAGCCGTTGTAGACGCCGTCGAGGAGGCCGAAGCCCAGGGGCGACAGGCCGAGGCCCGTCACCAGGTACAGCGGGAGGACCGCGGTGACCATCTCGGAGGAGACGTCCGTGATCAGGCTGACGGTGCCCAGGGCGAGGACGGTGGGGGCGATCGTGGCGCGGTACCGCCCGGCCGGCGCGGGCCGGGCGGTACCTTCCACGGACGCCGTCGGGTCGTTCGCGCGGCTGTCCGCTACGTACACGTCAGGACGCCCAGATCCCGGTGATGTCGGAGGAGGACGCCGCGTTGCCCGCGTGCGCGGACAGGCCCTGGCCGTCCTCCAGGGTGCGCAGCAGGTCGTAGTGGTCGTACGTGGTGGACGAGGTGGAGCCCGCGGCCACCGGCTGGCCGTACAGGACGGTCGGGATGCGGTTGCCGGCCAGGCGGTTGTCCTCGTCCATGGTGACGACGAGCAGGCTGTTGTGGGTCTTGGCCCAGGTCGCGTACGCGCCCAGGTTGTTCTTCAGCCAGGTGTCACCGGTGGACACCGAGCAGTCGTGCATGTCGCTGCACAGGTTGGGGGTGACGAAGGACAGCTGGGGGAGGGTGGAGTAGTCGGTCGGGAACTGGGCGAACGTCTTCGCGCTCGACGTCGGCACGTTGCTGAAGCCGAACCACGGGTTGTGCTTCTGCGCGTACTTGCCGCTGCTGCACGTGGTCGAACCCTGGCTGGGCAGGCTCTCGTTGTAGCTGGCCCAGGTGCGGCCGGCCGCGAGCTGCTCGGAGGCCAGGTTGGCGGCCGAGGAGAAGCCGGGCGTGACGCAGCTGTCGTCGGTGATGCCCTGGGTGGAGCCGGAGAACAGGGCGTAGTAGTTGGGCTGGCTCGGGTGGGTCTCGGCGTACATCTGGGTCAGGTTGGCGCCGCCGGTCGCCAGCGAGTTGATGTACGGGGCGCTGGAGGAGCCGATGACCTGGCTGTAGGCGTGGTTCTCGAAGACCACGACGATCACGTGGTCCGGGGTCGGTACGGCACTCGCGGCGTGCGCGGACGTGCCGCCGAGCCCGGTCCACAGGCCGATCGCGGCCGCGGTGAAGGCGGTTGCCGAGGCCACCGCCGTACGGGCTCGGCGCAGCGTCGCCGAACGTGCGGAACTGCCGGACACATCAACCTCCGGGGGAGAGGACGGAGTTGCAGGGCTGGCGGTGCGGACAGAGCATGCACACGCCAAGACTCCCATGGCTCACGGAATTCGACCCCCTGGGTGAAGAGCCGGTGAACGCCGGGTACTTGCGCCCCATGGCACGCATCCTGGTGGGCACCTGTGGCTGGACCGACCGCGCCCTGGTGGCGAGCGGCTGGTACCCGCCCGGCCGACGCGACCCGGAGGGCCGGCTGCGGCACTACGCCGGCCGGTTCCCGGTCGTGGAGGCCGACTCCCCGTACTACGCCCTCCCGTCCGCCCGCACCACCCGGCTCTGGGCGGACCGCACCCCGGACGGCTTCCGCTTCGACGTCAAGGCGTTCTCCCTCCTCACCGGCCACCCCACCCGCCCGGCCGCCCTCCCCGCCGACCTGCGCGGCCACCCCCGTGACGAAGGCCTGCGGGCGGAGGTCTGGGCCCGTTACGCCGAGGCCGTCGACCCGCTGCGCTGCTCCGGCCGCCTGGGCACCCTCCTCTTCCAGTATCCGCCCTCCCTGGCCCCCGGTCCCGACGCGGAGGCGGCCGTGAGGGCCGCCAGGGAACGCGCCCGCGACTGGCCGTTCGCCGTGGAGTTCCGCCACCCCGACTGGTGGCGCAGCGCGCGTACGACGGCCTTCCTGCGGGACCTGGACGCCACCGCCGTCGCCGTGGACACCGCCCGCGGCCTGCCCGGCTCCCTCCCCCCGACGGCCCAGGTCACCACCCCCCGCCTGGCGGTCGTCCGCTTCCACGGACGCAGCCCCCACTGGGGCACCGGCAGCAAGGAGGACCGCTTCCGCCACACCTACACCGCCGCCGAGCTCACCGAGTGGCTGCCGCGCCTGCGCACCCTGGCCGAGCAGGCCGAAGAGGTCCACGTCCTGTTCAACAACTGCTGCGCGGACAGCGCCGCGCGGGCGGCCCGGACGATGACGGAACTGCTCACCGCCCACCTGCCGCACCAGCGCCGCGCCCCGTCCACCCCGCCGTCGGCCCGCCCCGCCGACCGCCCGCCCGAGGCCGGTCCGGGCCGCTCCGGTTAGTCTCGTCTGACCAGGACCGTGATCCCAGGGGAGGCCGCAGATGACGCCGGGGCGCAGGAGCAGTACCTTCACGCGACTGCTGCGGCACGGCTTCACCGATGCCTCGGCCGCCGAGCGGCTGCTGGACAGCGCCGAGCTGGCCGCCGTACGCGACGACCCGGTGCTCCTCGAAGCCCTGGGCGCCACCGCCGACCCCGACCTCGCCCTGCACGGCCTGGTACGGCTCCTGGAGGCCCAGCCGGGGCCCACCGCCCGCCGTGAGCTGCTCGACACCCTGATAGCGGCCAAGCCGCTGCGGGACCGGCTGCTGGGCGTCCTCGGCGCCTCCGCCGCCCTCGCCGACCACCTCGCCCGGCACCCGCGCGACTGGGAGGCCCTGGTCACCTACGAGCCCCGCGACCTGCACCCCGGCGTCGCCGAGTTCGAACGCGGCCTCGCCGAGGCCGGCGACCCCGTCTCCCTCCGGGTCGCCTACCGGCGCTGCCTGCTGTCCATCGCCGCCCGCGACGTCTGCGGCACCACCGACGTCGCCGAGACCGCCGCCGAGCTCGCCGACCTCGCCACCGCCACCCTGCGCGCCGCCCTGGCGCTCGCCGAGAGCGCCGCGCCCGAGGACGCCGCCCGCTGCCGGCTGGCGGTGATCGCCATGGGCAAGTGCGGCGGCCACGAACTGAACTACGTCTCCGACGTCGACGTCATCTTCGTCGGCGAGGCCGCGGGCGAGGCCGACGAGGCCAAGGCGCTGCGCTCCGCCACCAAGCTGGCCTCGCACATGATGCGGATCTGCTCGGAGACGACGGTGGAGGGCTCCATCTGGCCCGTCGACGCCAACCTCCGCCCCGAGGGCCGCAACGGCCCCCTCGTCCGCACCCTCAGCAGCCACCTCGCCTACTACCAGCGCTGGGCCAAGACCTGGGAGTTCCAGGCCCTGCTCAAGGCCCGCCCGGTCGCCGGCGACCTCGACCTCGGCGCGGAGTACGTCGCCGCGCTCGAACCCCTGGTCTGGAAGGCCGCCGAGCGCGAGAACTTCGTCGTCGACGTGCAGAAGATGCGCCGCCGGGTGGTGGAGAACATCCCCGCCGCCGAGATCGACCGCGAGCTGAAACTCGGTCCTGGCGGCCTTCGGGACGTCGAGTTCGCCGTCCAGCTCCTGCAGTTGGTGCACGGCAGGGCGGACGCCTCGCTGCGCTCCGGCACCACCCTGGACGCGCTCCAGGCCCTCGCGTCCGGCGGCTACGTCGGCCGGGACGACGCCGCCCGCCTCGACGAGGCCTACCGCTTCCTGCGCTCCATGGAGCACCGCATCCAGCTCTACCGGCTGCGCCGCACCCACCTGGTCCCCGAGGACGAGGCCGACCTGCGCCGCCTCGGCCGCTCGCTCGGCCTGCGCACCGACCCGGTGACCGAGCTGACCCGCGAGTGGAAGCGGCACGCGGGCGTCGTACGGCGCCTGCACGAGAAGCTCTTCTACCGCCCGCTGCTCGACGCCGTCGCCCAACTCGCGCCCGGTGAGACCAGGTTGAGCGCCGAGGCGGCCCGGGAACGCCTGGTGGCGCTCGGCTACACCGACCCGGCCGCCGCCCTGCGCCACCTGGAGGCGCTCGCCTCCGGCGTCACCCGCAAGGCCGCCATCCAGCGCACCCTGCTGCCCGTCCTGCTGGGCTGGTTCGCCGACTCCGCCGACCCGGACGCGGGCCTGCTGAACTTCCGCAAGGTCTCCGACGCGCTCGGCAAGACACCCTGGTACCTGCGGCTGCTCCGGGACGAGGGGGCCGCCGCGGAGAACCTGGCGCGCGTGCTCTCCGCCGGCCGCCTCGCCCCCGACCTGCTGATGCGCGCCCCGGAGGCGGTGGCCCTGCTCGGCGACGGCGACGGGGGCGGCCTGGAGCCGCGCGGCCGCGGTCCGCTGGAGCAGGAGATCCTGGCCGCCGTCCGCCGCGCGGACAACGCCGAGGACGGCGTGCGGGCCGCGCGCGGGGTGCGCCGCCGGGAGCTGTTCCGCACGGCCGCCGCCGACATCGTCGACTCCTACGGCACCGAGACCAAGCCCGCCGAGGCCGACCAGGGCGCCCTGGTGGACCGGGTCGGCGCGGCGGTCTCCGACCTGACCGCGGCCACCCTCGCCGGCACCCTGCGCGCGGTCGTCCGCGACGGCTGGGGCGACACCCTGCCCACCAGGTTCGCCATGATCGGCATGGGCCGGTTCGGCGGCCACGAACTCGGCTACGGCTCCGACGCGGACGTCGTCTTCGTGCACGAACCGCGGGAGGGCGTGGACGAACGGGAGGCCGCCGACGCCGCCAACAAGGTCGTCGCCGAGATGCGCAGGCTGCTCCAGATCCCCAGCGCCGACCCGCCGTTGCTCATCGACGCGGACCTGCGCCCCGAGGGCAAGTCCGGGCCGCTGGTGCGCACCCTCAAGTCCTACGAGGCGTACTACCGGCGCTGGTCCCTCGGGTGGGAGTCGCAGGCCCTGCTGCGCGCCGAGCCGGTCGCCGGGGACGAGGAGCTGGGGCGCCGGTTCGTCGAGCTGATCGACCCGCTGCGGTACCCGGCGCGGGGGCTCGGCGAGGACGCGGTGCGTGAGATCCGGCGGCTGAAGGCACGCATGGAGTCCGAGCGGCTGCCGCGTGGCGCCGACCCGAAGCTGCACACCAAGCTCGGACCGGGCGGGCTGTCCGACGTCGAGTGGACCGTGCAGCTGCTGCAACTGCGGCACGGCTGGGCCGAGCCGGGGCTGCGGACCACCCGGACCCGGGCGGCGCTGGCCGCGGCCGAGGCGGCGGGGCTGCTGGGGGCCGAGGAGGCCGCGATCCTGGACGAGGCGTGGGTGCTGGCGACCCGGGTGCGCAACGCCGTGATGCTGGTGCGGGGACGGGCGGGGGACACGTTTCCCACCGAGAGCCGGGAGCTGGCCGCGGTCGGGCGGTACCTGGGGTACGGGGACGGGCACGCGGGGGACATGCTGGACGCGTACCGGCGGACCGCGCGCCGGGCGCGGGCGGTCGTGGAGGAGCTCTTCTACGGCGCCTAGGGAGTAGCGGTTTTCGGGTGCGGGTGCGGGTGCGGGTGCGTAGGGGTTGCTCGCGCAGTTCCTCCCCCAGCCTTCGGCCGGGGGTACCCCCAGCGCCCCTTCGGGGCGCGTCAAGGGGACGCACGTCAAGGGCGCAACGCTCTCGCGTGGTTCATGAGGCCCGTCAGACCCACCTCGAAGGCCCGGTCCGCACGGCCTTCGCCCACCGCCGCCAGCGCCTCCGCCAGGTGTGGGGTGGGGGTCCGGGCCGTCAGTTCCCACATCGCCTCCGGGGCCGACAGGTCCAGCGCCGAGCCGAGGACCAGGTTCTCCACGGCGATCAGCAGCGGCATCACGTCCGCCGCGGCGAAGCCCGCCGCCAGCAGCACCGTGACCGCGCGCTCGTACTGCTCCAGGACCCGGGGCGCGCGCACCGGTGACGTCATCAGGAGCGGGATCGCCCTCGGGTGCGCGGCGAACGCGGCCCGGTAGGAGCGGGCCCATGCTTCCAGGGCGGTGTCCCAGGGGGCCAGGTCCAGGGTCGACGGGTCGATCGCGGAGGCGACCCGCTCCCGCAGCAGTTCGACGATGCCGTCCCGGCCGTCCACATGGTGATACAGCGAGCCGGTCTGCGTGCCGAGCCGCTTCGCGATCGCCGGGACGCTGAAGTCGCCCTGCTCGTCCACGAGTTGCAATGCGGTCGTGGTGATCCGCTCCCGGTCGAGGAGCGGGGTGCGCGGCCGTCCCATCAGTCTGCTCTCCCCCGAAGGTGTGAAACGGGTCTTCCCGGATGTCCAGGAGGAGGCTACATTGCCGAAACCGAAAGCCTTTAGATTTACGGGTCCGGGGCAGCCCCTGCCCCGGTAGCGCCGGTCACCCCGCACGCCCGGAACCCTCCCGTCCGCTGCGCTCGAAGGGCTCCCCTCCATGTCCGTCACCGCTCGCGAGGAGACCACGCCGCCTGCCACGGCGACCCTCCGCTCCGGCTCGCTCGGCACCGCCGACATCGCCTTCTTCGTCATCTCCGCCGCCGCCCCGCTCACCGTGATGGCCGGCGTCGCCCCCCTCGCCGTCCTGCTCGGCGGCATCGGGGCCCCGGCCGGCTACCTCGTCGCCGGCATCACCCTCGCCGTCTTCGCCGTCGGCTTCACCACCATGAGCCGGCACATCAGGAGCGGCGGCGCGTTCTACGCGTACATCACCCGCGGCCTCGGCCGCCCGGTCGGCATCGGCGCCGCCCTGCTCGCGCTGATCGGCTACAACGGCATGGAGATCGGCGTCTACGGCCTGCTCGGCAGCGCAGGCCGGGACACCGCCAAGGCCCTCCTCGGCGTCGACGTCCCCTGGCTGCCGATCGCCCTCGCCGGACTGCTCCTCATCGGCTACGGCGGCTACCGGTCCATCGAGTTCGGCGCCAAGGTGCTGGGCGTGCTGCTGGTCGCCGAGACCGGGATCCTCGTCCTGCTCGCGGGCGGGGTGCTGGTCAAGGGCGGCGCGCACGGACTGTCGGCCGCCTCCTTCGCCCCGGACCACGTCTTCGTCTCCGGTACGGCCGTCGTCCTCGCCTTCGCCTTCGCCGCCTTCACCGGCTTCGAGTCCACGGTCATCTACCGGCGCGAGGCCCGCGACCCCGAGCGCACCGTGCCACGCGCCACCTACGTGGCCGTCGCGTTCCTCGGCCTCTTCTACGCCTTCATGGTGTGGATCGTCGTCCAGGCCTTCGGCGACCGGGACGTCATCGCGGCCGCCGCCAAGGACCCCGGCGGCCTCTTCTTCACCGCCATCACCCGCTACGTCGGCGGCTGGGCGGCCGACCTGATGCACGTCTTCATCGTCACCAGCATCATCGCCTCCCTCCTCGCCTTCCACAACGCGATCAACCGGTACGCCCTGGCGCTCGCCGAGGAGGGTGTGCTGCCGCGACGGCTGGGCACGATCCACCCCCGCCACCGCTCCCCGTACTGGGCCGGCGTCGCCCAGACCGTGGTCGGCCTGGTGGTCGTGGTCGGCTTCTGGGCGGCCGGCGCCGACCCGTACGACCAGCTGCTGCTGTGGGTCAACACCCCCGGGATGATCGGCCTGTTCGTGCTCCAGCTGCTCGCCGCGATCGCCGTGCCCTGCTACTTCCGCCGGGTCCGGCACCAGGAGGGCGTGGTGCGCACCGTGCTCGCCCCGACCGTCGCCGCCGTCCTGCTCGCCACCGCCATAGGCCTGGTCATCACCCACATCGACCTGTTCACCGGCGCGTCGGACGCGGTCAACACCCTGCTGATCCTGATCGCGCCCGCCGTGTTCGTCGCCGGTCTCGGCCTCGCATGGTGGCTGCGCCGCCGACGGCCCGCCGTGTACGCGGACTTCGCGGCCGAGCCCGCCGACGCCACCGCATGACCGTACGCAACCAAGGAGCCCAGCCCGCCATGACCACCGCCCCCGACCTGGTCCTCACCGGTGCCGAGGTCCGCACCCTCGACCCCGCCCGGCCCCGCGCCACCGCCGTCGCCGTGCGCGACGGGCTGATCGCCGCCGTCGGCGACGAACGGGACGTGTCCGCCTGGCGGGGGCCCGGCACCGAGGTCGTGGACCTCGACGGCGCCCATCTGGTACCGGGACTGGTGGACGCGCACAGCCACCCCGTGTGGGGCCTGGACATGGCGGCCGGCGCCGACCTGTCGGGGGTGACCGGACTGGCGGCCCTGCGGGCTGCGCTCGCCGGGGCCGAGCGCGTCGACGGCTGGGTGATCGGCTTCGGCCTCGACCACAACGCGTTCGAGGGACGACCGGTGGACCGCGCGCTCGTCGAGGACGTACTCGGCGGCGCCCCCGCCTTCCTGCGGCTGTACGACGGCCACTCGGCGCTCGCCACCGGCGCGGCGCTGACCGCGGCGGGGGTGACCGGCGCGCGGGCCTTCGAGCAGCGGTCGCGGATCGTGTGCGACGCCGACGGCCGCCCCACCGGGCACCTGATCGAGCACGCGGCGATGCAGCTGGTCGAACGGGTGATGCCCCGCCTGTCCCACGCGGCCCGCCGACGGCGGCTCGTGGAGCTGCTGGCCGCCATGGCCGCGACCGGGCTGACCGGGGCGCACGTCATGGACGCGGGGGACGCCGAGCTGGTCGGGGCGGTGGCCGAGGAGACCGTCCTGCCGCTGCGGCTGCGCTTCGCGCCCTGGTGCATGCCGGGCGTCGACGAGGCAGGGCTGGCGGAACTGGTCGCGGCCCAGGGGCGGGGCGGCCGGCACTGGACGGTCGGCGGGGTGAAGTTCTTCATGGACGGCACCGTGGAAGGGGGGACCGCCTGGCTGGAGCACGCGGACTGCCACGGGCAGGGGACGGCGGCCTTCTGGCCCGACCCGAACGCCTACGCGGCCGCCGTACGGCACCTGCACGCGGCCGGGGTGCGCACGGCCACGCACGCGATCGGGGACGCCGCGGTACGGCACGTCCTGGACGTGGTTGCGGGGCTGGGGGCGGGCGCGGCGGGCCGGCACCGCATCGAGCACATCGAGACGGCGCCGGACGACCTGCTGCCCCGGTTCGCGGAGCTGGGGGTGGCCGCGTCCATGCAGCCGCCGCACACCGCATACACCCGGGCCGACGGCACCGACGAGTGGTCCCGCCGGCTGGGCACCGCCCGCGCCCGGCACGCCTGGCGGCTGCGTGACCTGCGCGACGCGGGGGCGACGGTCGCCCTCGGCTCGGACTGGCCGATCGCCCACTACGACGCGCGGGCGGTCCTCGCGACCGCCCGCGCACCCCGCGGAGCGGCGTCGGCACGGGCGGGGCTGACGGCCCTGGAGGCCCTGGAGGGCTGCACGACCCACGCGGCGCGCGCGGCCGGGGAGACGCGGACCGCGGGCCGCATCACACCGGGCTACCGAGCCGACCTGACCGCACTAGGCCTGGACCCCCTGACCACCCCACCGGACGAACTCACCGAGGCACCGGTACGCCTGACGGTGACCGGCGGACACGTGGTACACCGCGACAAGTGACACCCCGGCCCCTGAGAAGCACGAGCCCGAGCAAACGCCTGAGCCGCCGTGGCGGTGGGATTGGGGGGTGGCTGGTGCAGGGGGGATGGTGCTCGGTTCGGGATCGGCGGGCCGAGCAAACTCCGGCTCCGCCGGTGGCCGCCGCCGGTTCGGCCGTGCGCGGTGGCGGTGGGATTGGGGGGCGGCTGGTGCAGGGGGGATGGTGCTCGGTTCGGGATCGGCGGGCCGAGCGGGCTTCGGCACCGCCGGTCGTCGCCGTTTCGGCTGGGCGCCGTCGTGGCGGAGTGCGCGGGGGCGGTGACTTCGCTTCCGGCGGCTGTTGCCGTCTCGGGCGTGCTCCGTCGCGGCGGTCGGAGAGGCCTGCGGGGTTGCGGCCCCTGTTGTCAGCCGTGTGGTTGTTTTCGGGTCTCGGTTGTTCGGGGGCCGTCCGTTCCCCCGTCGGTTCCCTTCTCGCCGCCGCTACGGCGTTCGGCCGCGGCGGTGCATCGCGGCGGGGCCGTGGCGGTCGGCCTTCGGGGCAGTCCGTAGGGCCACGCGCCGTACCACCCGCGGGACAGGGTGAGGCCGAAGGCCAGGCAGAGGGCTCCGCCCACCGCGTCCAGCCAGAAGTGGTTGGCCGTGGACACGATCACCAGCAACGTCGCCGCCGGGTAGAGCAGGCCCAGGACCCGCACCCAGGGCACCGACGCCAGGGCGAAGATCGTCAGGCCGCACCACAGGGACCAGCCGATGTGCATGGACGGCATCGCGGCGTACTGGTTCGACATGTGCTTCAGGTCGCCCGAGGCCATCGAACCCCAGGTGTGGTGGACCGTCACCGTGTCGACGAAGCGGCCGCCGTTCATGAGCCGGGGCGGGGCGAGCGGGAACAGGTAGTAGCCGAGCAGGGCCACACCCGTCGTCGCGAAGAGCGCGAGGCGGGCCGCCGCGTACCGGCCGGGATGGCTGCGGAAGAGCCACACCAGCACCCCGAGCGTCACCACGAAATGCAACGTCGCGTAGTAGTAGTTCATGCCGATGATCAGCCAAGACACCGAGTTCACGGCATGGTTGACCGACTCCTCGACGGCGACCCCCAGCCGGTGCTCGGTACGCCAGATCCAGTCGGCGTTCCGCAGGGCCTGCGCCTTCTGCTCCGGTACCGCGTTGCGGATCAGCGAGTAGGTCCAGTAACTCACCGCGATCAGCAGGATCTCGAACCAGAGCCGGGGCCGCCGCGGACTGCGCAGTCTCCCGAGGAGACGCCGTCCGCCCTCGCTCGTGACGGTCCGCGGAAGGGTCTGTTGTTCGCGACCTTCCGGCTGTGTCACGGTCGAGTCACTCATAGGCACAGAGTCTGCCAGAAAAGACGTCTTCGACAGATCATCCCAAGGTCGGGTGCACGACGCATGTTGTACGGCGTGGCGACTACTGCGCAGGTATCGGAGCCCGGTCAGGCCCGGTGGGCGCGCTCCCCCGGAGCCGACGCGGTGGACCCCCGTACGACCAGTTCCGGCATGAAGACGAACTCGCTGTGCGGGGCGGGCGTACCGCCGATCTCCTCCAGCAGCGTGCGCACCGCCGCCTGCCCCATCGCCGGGACCGGTTTGCGGATGGTGGTGAGGGGCGGATCGGTGAACGCGATCAGCGGGGAGTCGTCGAAGCCGACGACGGAGACGTCCCGGGGGACGTCGAGGCCACGCTGGCGGACCGCCCGTATCGCCCCGAGGGCCATCATGTCGCTGGCGCAGACGATCGCCGTGCAGGAGCGCTCGATCAGCGCCGTGGCGGCCGCCTGACCGCCTTCCAGGGTGTACAGCGAGTGCTGGACGAGATCCCTCTCGACCTCCTCCGCGCCCAGCCCCAGCTGGTCCTGTATCGCCCGTACGAAGCCGTCGATCTTGCGCTGCACGGGCACGAACCGCTTCGGGCCGAGGGCGAGGCCGATCCGGGTGTGGCCAAGGGAGGCGAGGTGGGTGACGGCCAGCGTCATCGCGGCCCGGTCGTCGGGGGAGATGAACGGCGCCTGCACCTTCGGCGAGAAACCGTCCACCAGGACGTACGGCACGCCCTGCGCCCGCAGCCGCTCGTAGCGCTGCATGTCGGCGGTGGTGTCCGCGTGGAGCCCCGAGACGTAGATGATGCCCGCGACCCCGCGGTCCACCAGCATCTCGGTCAGCTCGTCCTCCGTGGACCCGCCGGGGGTCTGGGTGGCGAGCACGGGGGTGTAGCCCTGCCTGGTCAGCGCCTGCCCGATGACCTGGGCCAGGGCCGGGAATATCGGGTTCTCCAGCTCAGGGGTGATCAGGCCCACCAGGCCCTCGCTGCGCTGGCGCAGCCGTACCGGACGCTCGTAGCCGAGGACGTCCAGGGCGGCGAGCACGGACTGGCGGGTGGTGGCGGCGACGCCCGGCTTCCCGTTCAGAACCCGGCTCACCGTCGCCTCGCTCACCCCCGCCTGCGCTGCGATGTCGGCAAGCCGTGTGGTCACGGCACTGGACTGTACCGGCCGTATGTCCCCTTGCACACCGATCGGGCGCCTGATGCGGCCTGGGGGGCGGCCCGTCCTGGGCTGCTGCGTCATCCCACTCCCTACTGAAACGTGACGGCAAGAGCTTGCAGAGTCTTGCACAAGTGGCCGCCGTACCGCTCTACCGCCGTAAACAAGCGTCTCATGGCGGTCGCCGACAGGTCACGCCCGGATAACTTCGGAGATCTCTTGCACTTTTTTGCTGCAAGGTCTTTCGCAAGGCTTACATCGCTGTTACGTTCCCTGACGCCCGGCCGCCGCAGCAACGGCGCAGTCGGCACGACAGCGGGACGGCGGACGGGACCGCCCCCGCATCACTCGGGCTTAACCCTCAAGGAGAACTCATGCGGCGTGGCATAGCGGCCTCCGCACTGGTGGCGTCCCTCGCCCTCACGGCGACGGCGTGCGGCGGGAGCGGAAGCGACAGCAAGTCGGACGGCCCGGTCACCATCACCTGGTGGGACACCTCCAACGCCACCAACGAGTCGCCGACGTACAAGGCCCTGGTCAAGCAGTTCGAAGCCGCGAACAAGGACATCAAGGTCAACTACGTCGACGTCCAGTTCGACCAGGCGCAGAACAAGTTCGACACGGCCGCCCAGTCCGGCAAGGGCGCCCCCGACGTGCTGCGCTCCGAGGTCGGCTGGACGCCCGCCTTCGCCAAGGCCGGCTACTTCCTGCCGCTGGACGGCACCGCCGCCCTCGCCGACAAGGACAAGTTCCAGTCCAGCCTGATCACCCAGGCCCAGTACGAGGGCAAGACCTACGGCGTCCCGCTGGTCACCGACACCCTGGCCCTCGTATACAACAAGGCCCTGCTGAAGAAGGCCGGCATCACCGCGGCCCCCACCAGCTGGGACCAGGTCAAGGCCGACGCCGCCAAGATCCAGGACAAGACCGGGACCACCGGCTACTGGGGCCCCGAGGCCGCGTACTACACGCAGCCCTTCCTCTACGGCGAGGGCACCGACATGGTCGACGCCGCCGCCAAGAAGATCACCATCACCTCGGCGGCGGCCAAGAAGGGCTACCAGACCTGGCTGGGCCTCTACTCCGGCAAGGGCCTGCACAAGGCGGACACCACCGCCGACGCCTACGCCCACCGCCAGGACGCCTTCGTCAACGGCAAGGTCGCCATGACCATCGAGGGTCCCTGGGAGATCACCAACTTCTACAAGGGCTCCGCCTTCGGCGACAAGTCCAACCTCGGCATCGCCACCGTCCCGGCCGGCTCCACCGGCAAGGCGGGCGCCCCGACCGGCGGCCACAACCTGTCCATCTACGCGGGCATCGACAAGGCCCACCAGGCAGCGGCCCAGAAGTTCGTCGCCTTCATGACCTCCGCGAAGACCCAGACGGAGATCGCCCTGAAGAACTCCACCCTGCCGACCCGCGCCGACGCCTACACCGCCGAGGTCAAGGCCGACCCGGGCATCGCCGGCTACCAGGCCGTCCTCTCCTCCGCCCAGCCGCGCCCCGCGCTCGCCGAGTACTCCTCCCTGTGGGGCCCGGTCGGCACCGAGCTGACCAAGGTCGCCGGCGGCAAGGAGTCCCTGGACAAGGGCCTGAGCACCGCCGAACTCGGGATCGAGAAGCTCGTCCCCGACTTCAGCAAGTAAGCCCGCGTGGCCGCCGGAGCGCCCTGTTCAGGGGGGAGTGCTCCGGCGGCCGCCGGCCTGTGCCCAGCCCGCCAGCCCGCCCTCCCCGGATTTTCCAGAAGGTGTCGAACCATGACAGTCGCCATCGACCGCGCGACCGGCAAACGCCACGGTGACCGCGCGCCCCGCCCCGGGCTGGGCCAGCGGATCAGGAACGGCTACCAGAAACACTGGTACGCGTACGTGATGGTCGCCCCCGTGGCCGTCGTGCTCGGGGCGCTCGTCATCTACCCCCTGGTGTACGGCTTCTACCTGACGCTCACCGACGCCGACAGCCTCAACACCGCCCGCACCATCGGCGTCAACCACATCGACGCCACCTACAAGTTCATCGGCCTGGACAACTACAAGGACATCCTGTTCGGCCCGACGTCCTACGACCGCTTCTGGTCCCACTTCCTGTGGACGATCGTGTGGACCGCGCTCTGCGTCACCCTGCACTACACGATCGGCCTGGGCCTCGCCCTCCTCCTCAACGAGAAGTTCCGCGGGCGCACCTTCTACCGCATGGTCCTGGTGCTGCCCTGGGCGGTCCCCACCTTCGTCACCGTCTTCGGCTGGCGGTTCATGCTCGCCGACGGCGGCATCGTCAACAGCGCCCTGCACTTCCTCCACCTGCCACAACCCGACTGGCTGGAGGACACCTTCTGGCAGCGGGCCGCGGCGATCCTGGTCAACACCTGGTGCGGTGTGCCGTTCATGATGCTCTCGCTGCTCGGCGGCCTCCAGGCCATCGACGGCACGCTGTACGAGGCCGCCGAGATGGACGGCGCGAGCGCCTGGCAGCGCTTCCGGTACGTCACCCTGCCGGGCCTGAGGTCCGTCAGCTCCACGGTCGTCCTGCTCGGCATCATCTGGACGTTCAACCAGTTCGCCGTCATCTTCCTGCTCTTCGGCAACACCGCCCCCGACGCCCAGATCCTGGTCACCTGGGCCTACTTCCTCGGCTTCGGACAGCAGCCGCGCGACTTCGCCCAGTCCGCCGCCTACGGCATGCTGCTGCTGGCCATCCTGATCGTCTTCACCTCCTTCTACCGCCGCTGGCTCAACCGCAACGACCAGCAGCTCGCGATCTGAGGCAGGAGTTCTCATGAGTACGACCACTGTCCAGACCTCCGCCCAGGTCGCCGAGGAGACCCCCGTGTCCGGCACCCGCCGCGTCCGCGGCCGCGGCGAGCGCGGCCCGCTCGGCACCGCCGTCACCCACGGCGTCCTGGGCATCGCCGGCCTGGTCGCGTTCTTCCCCGTCGGCTGGCTGATCTTCCTCTCCCTCGGCCCGGACAAGGACGACTACCTGCACCCGAGCGGCATCTGGCACAAGATGACGCTGAGCAACTACTCCTTCGTCCTCCAGCACACCGGCTTCTGGGACTGGTTCAGGACGACGATGATCGTCGTCGGCGGCACCACGGTCATCGGGCTCATCCTCGCCTCGACCACCGGCTACGCGGTCTCCCGCATGCGCTTCCCCGGCTACCGGAAGTTCATGTGGCTGCTGCTGGTCACGCAGATGTTCCCGATCGCCGTCCTCATCGTGCCGATGTACCAGATCCTCTCGGACCTCGGCCTCATCGACAGCTACCTCGGACTGATCCTCGTCTACTGCACCACCGTCGTGCCGTACACGGCCTGGCTGCTCAAGGGCTACTTCGACACGATCCCCTTCGAGATCGACGAGGCCGGCCGCGTCGACGGGCTCTCGCCGTTCGGCACCTTCGCCCGGCTGATCCTGCCGCTGGCCAAGCCAGGGCTCGCGGTCGCCGCGTTCTACAACTTCCTCACCGCGTTCGGCGAGGTCGCCTTCGCCTCCACGTTCATGCTGAGCGACGACAAGTACACGTTCGCGGTGGGGCTGCAGAGCTTCATCAGCGAGCACGACGCGCAGCGGAACCTGATGACGGCGACCGCGGTGCTGATCGCGATACCGGTGGCCGTGTTCTTCTACCTCGTGCAGAAGAACCTGGTGACCGGGCTCACCGCCGGCGGAACCAAGGGATGACCGTCGGCTGAGCCGCGAAGGCCGTCGCTCGTCTGCGGCGCCATTGCGGCTGGTCGCGCAGTTCCCCGCGCCCCTTCGGGCGCTGCGCCTTCGGGGCGCTGCCCCTCGGGCGCGGGGTGGCGGCCGTGGTCTCCATCCGACCCCGCTGTGACCACGGCCGCCCCACCACCCGCACCCACCTCTGACCCGATGACCGTGTTACGACGCCTCAAGGACGCCATGAGCCAGCAGCATTCCGCCGCCGACCCGGCCCCGACCACCACCCTCGCCCGACGCCGTGACTGGTGGCGGGACGCGGTGATCTACCAGGTCTACCCGCGCAGCTTCGCCGACAGCAACGGCGACGGGATGGGGGACCTGGCGGGCGTGCGGTCCAGACTCCCGTACCTGCGTGACCTCGGCGTCGACGCGGTGTGGCTCAGCCCCTTCTACGCCTCCCCGCAGGCCGACGCCGGTTACGACGTCGCCGACTACCGGGCCGTGGACCCGATGTTCGGCAACCTGCTGGACGCGGACGCGCTGATCCGCGACGCCCACGAGCTGGGCCTGAGGATCATCGTCGACCTCGTGCCCAACCACTCCTCGGACCAGCACGAGTGGTTCAAGCGGGCGTTGGCGGAGGGCCCCGGCTCGCCGTCGCGGGACCGCTACCACTTCCGTCCCGGCAAGGGCGAGAACGGCGAACTCCCGCCCAACGACTGGGAGTCCATCTTCGGCGGCCCCGCCTGGACCCGGGTGGCGGACGGCGAGTGGTACCTCCACCTCTTCGCCCCCGAGCAGCCCGACTTCAACTGGGAACACCCCGCCGTCGGCGACGAGTTCCGCTCCATCCTGCGCTTCTGGCTGGACATGGGCGTGGACGGCTTCCGCATCGACGTCGCGCACGGTCTGGTGAAGGCCGAGGGGCTCCCGGACCTCGGCGGGGCCGACCAGCTGAAGCTGCTGGGCAACGATGTCATGCCGTTCTTCGACCAGGACGGCGTGCACGAGGTCTACCGCCAGTGGCGGCTGGTCCTCGACGAGTACGCGGGTGAGCAGATCTTCGTCGCCGAGGCCTGGACCCCGACCGTCGAGCGCACCGCCAACTACGTCCGCCCGGACGAACTGCACCAGGCCTTCAACTTCCAGTACCTGAGCACCGAGTGGGACGCCGCCTCGCTCCGCGAGGTCATCGACCGCACGCTGGAGGCGATGCGCCCGGTCGGCGCCCCCGCCACCTGGGTCCTCTCCAACCACGACGTCACCCGGCACGCCACCCGGTTCGCCAACCCGCCGGGACTGGGCACCCAGATCCGGCTGGCCGGTGACCGGGAGCTGGGTCTGCGCCGGGCGCGGGCGGCCACCCTGCTGATGCTGGCGCTGCCCGGTTCCGCCTACGTCTACCAGGGCGAGGAACTCGGCCTCCCCGACGTCGTGGACCTGCCCGACGAGGTCCGCCAGGACCCCGCGTACTTCCGGGGCGCGGGCCAGGACGGGTTCCGCGACGGCTGCCGGGTGCCGATCCCGTGGACGCGGGACGGGTCGTCGTACGGCTTCGGATCCGGGGGCAGCTGGCTGCCGCAGCCCACCGGCTGGGGCGAGCTGAGCGTGGAGGCGCAGACGGGGGTGGCCGGTTCAACGCTGGAGCTGTACCGCAGCGCGCTGGCGGTCCGCCGTGCCCAGCCCGACCTGGGCGCGGGCGACGCGGTGGAGTGGCTGCGCGCGCCCGAGGGCGTGCTCGCCTTCCGGCGCGGGGAGTTCGTGTGCGTGGCGAACACCGGCGGGGAGTCCGTCACCGTCCCGGCGTACGGCAGGGTGCTGCTCGCCAGCGGCGAGCTGACCGAGGCCGACGGCGAGGCCAAGGTGCCGGCCGACACGACGGTGTGGTGGACGACCGGCTGACGGGTCGTCACACAGTAATTTATTGCGGCAACTTCACAGGGCCCGCTACCCAACTGGGTGGCGGGCCCTTAACATCTGCGCAACCGCAAGGTTTCAGCAAGGTTTCTGCAAGAACCTTCAATGGTGAAGGAACCCCACATGGCACGTAAGACCCTCTCCACCGCACTGGCGCTGGCCGCCTGTAGCGTTGTCATGACCCCGTCCATCGCGTCGGCCTCCCCGCCCGGCACCAAGGACGTCACCGCCGTTCTCTTCGAGTGGAACTACGGCTCCGTCGCCAAGGAGTGCACCAGCACCCTCGGCCCCGCCGGTTACGGATACGTCCAGGTCTCCCCGCCCGCCGAGCACATACAGGGCTCGCAGTGGTGGACGTCGTACCAGCCGGTGTCGTACAAGATCGCCGGCAGGCTCGGTGACCGTGCGTCCTTCCAGAACATGGTGAACACCTGCCACGCGGCCGGCGTGAAGGTGGTCGTCGACACGGTCATCAACCACATGTCGGCGGGCAGCGGCACCGGCACCGGCGGCTCGTCGTACACGAAGTACGACTACCCCGGCCTGTACTCCTCGTACGACTTCGACGACTGCACCTCCCCCGTCTCGAACTACGCCGACCGCTGGAACGTCCAGCACTGCGAACTCGTCGGCCTGGCCGACCTGGACACCGGCGAGGAGTACGTCCGCAAGACCATCGCCGGCTACCTGAACGACCTGCTCGGCCTCGGCGTGGACGGCTTCCGCATCGACGCGGCCAAGCACATCCCGGCCGAGGACCTAGCCAACATCAAGACCCGGCTGACCAACCCCTCCGTGTACTGGAAGCAGGAGGTCATCTACGGCGCGGGCGAGGCGGTCCAGCCCACCGAGTACACCGGCAACGGGGACGTCCAGGAGTTCCGCTACGCCTACGACCTCAAGCGCGTCTTCAACGACGAGAACCTCGCCTACCTGAAGAACTACGGCGAGGGCTGGGGGTACCTGAGCAGCTCGGTGGCCGGCGTCTTCGTCGACAACCACGACACCGAGCGCAACGGCAGCACTTTGAACTACAAGGACGGTGCGAACTACACGCTCGCCAACGTCTTCATGCTCGCCCACCCCTATGGCGCCCCGGACATCAACTCCGGCTACGAGTGGTCGGACGTCGACGCGGGTCCGCCGAACAACGGTGTCGTGAAGGCCTGCTGGCAGGACGGCTGGAAGTGCCAGCACGCCTGGCCGGAGATCATCCGCATGGTCGCCTTCCACAACGCCGTGCGCGGCCAGGCGATGACGAACTGGTGGGACGACGGCGCCGACGCGATCGCCTTCGGGCGCGGCGCGAAGGGGTACGTCGCCATCAACCACGAGCCGAACTCCCTGACCCGGACCTACCAGACGTCACTGCCGGCGGGCACGTACTGCAACGTGCAGAACAACACCGCCGTCACGGTGAACTCGAGCGGTCAGTTCACGGCCACCCTGGGCGCGAACACCGCGCTGGCGATCTACGCCGGGAAGTCGGCCTGCTGAGGATCCATCCGCTGCGTCCCGATCACCGACAGCAGTCGCAGCGCCTCCTCGGAGCGTGACCCCGGGGTGGCGGTGTAGATCACGACCTGCTGGTCGCGGTCGGCGATGTCCAGGGCGTCACAGTTGACGGTGACCGGACCCACCACCGGATGCTGGAAGGTCTTGCACAGGGTGGGCGCCGCCGACACGTCGTGGGACTCCCACAGCCGTCTGAACTCCTCGCTCCCGGCGAGGAGTTCGGACACCAGTCCGGTCACCTCGGGTGAGTCGGGGTAGCGGGTGGCGGCGGCCCGCAGCCGCTGTGCCGAGAGCCTTGCGAAGGTGTCCACGTCCGACACCCCGTACAGCCTGTCGCCCGCGTACGGGCCGCTGCCCGCGTACGGCCCGCTGCCCCTCGGGCGCGGGCCGAGGAAGGCGCGGCGCACGAGGTTGCGTTCCCGTGGGGGCAGCGCGGAGAAGTCCTCCATGAGGGCGGCCGCCAGGTCGTTCCAGGCCAGCACCTCGAAGGTCGCGGACGTCACGAAGGCGGCGGCCTGGGGGAGCCGCCGCAGCAGGTCGAGCAGGCTCTGCCGCACCTCGCGCTCGGGACCGGGCGGCGGCCCCGGCGGAGCCCCGGCGAGATGGTGGAGGTGGGAGCGCTCGGCGTCCGACAACCGCAGGGCCCGCGTCAGCCCGCCCAGCACCTCCCGCGACGGACGTGGCCCCCGTGCCTGTTCGAGCCGCGTGTAGTACTCGGTGGAGATGAACGCCAGCTGCGCCACCTCCTCGCGCCGCAGCCCCGGCGTCCGACGCCGGGGGCCACGGGGCAGCCCCACCTCGGCGGGGGAGATCCGCTCCCGCCGGCTGCGCAGGAACGCCGCCAGTTCTTCCCTGTCCACGCCCTCAGTGTGCGTCACCCGCCCCGCGTCATCCAGGTACTGCCTGTGCCTGGATGCGCCCGGGGGCCGGCCGCAGGCTCGGGGCCATGGACAACACACTCACCACCGGCCTGCTGGCCGGCAAGGTCGCCTTCATCAGCGGCGCGGGACGCGGCATCGGCGCGGCGGCGGCCCGGCTCTTCGCCAGGGAGGGCGCCCGGGTCCTGCTCGCGGCCCGCACCGAGAACGAGTTGAAGACGGTCACGGACGAGATCAGGGCGGCGGGCGGCACCGCCGAGTACACGGTGTGCGACCTGGCGGACGCGGTGAGCGTGCGCGCCGCCGTCGACCGTACGGTGGAGGTCTACGGCCGCCTCGACATCGCCTTCAACAACGGCGCCGTCGGGCAGCCGCCCGGCCCCCTGGACGGACTGCCGGAGGCCGACTTCGACCAGGTCACCGCGGTGAACCTGAAGGGCGTCTGGCTGGCCATGACCGCCCAGGTCGCCGCCGTCAGGGCCACCGCCGGCACCGGTGCCATCGTCAACAACTCCTCCGTGGGCAGCCTGCGCGCCAACCCGGTCCTGCCCGTCTACGGCGCCCTCAAGCGGGCCGTCAACAGCCTCACCGAGTCGGCCGCCGCCACCTACGGCCCCGAGGGCATCCGCGTCAACGCCGTCGCCCCCGGTGGCACCCTCACCGAGATGCTCCGCGACTGGGAGGCGGCCACCCCCGGCGTCCTCGCCCGTATCGAGGCCACCAACCCCCTGGGCCGCATGGCCGACCCCGCCGAGATCGCCGAGGCGGCCGCGTGGCTGCTGAGCGACCGCGCCTCCTTCGTGAACGGCGCGATCCTCCAGGTGGACGGGGGAGCGGGCGCATGAACAAATCCTTCTTAACGAACTTTTGACGATTCTCGCCGCCGCTCAGCGGCTGCGATTCCCGTTGCCACCTGGAACAGGGGGCTGGGTTTCACGCATCCGCCTCCGGACCTGGCCGGGACTCGACGCCGAAGGGCGTCTGCGCGTGCTGTTGATGACCGAGCCACCCGTCCGGCGGGCTCGGGAGTGAATCTCGACTGCGGCGTTGTGGTCGGCGTCGTCCTCGAATCCACAGTGGACGCAGACGAAGACTCGGCCACATCCCGGCCGCGATTTCGGATCGACCCGTCCGCAGTCGGGATTCCCGCAGGTGTTGGAGGTGTGAAAGGCAGGAACCACCCTCAGCTCCGACCCGTACATCCGGCATTTGTAGTCAAGCTGCCGACGGCGCTCACCTGGGCAGTTGTCGAGGACCGAGCGGTTCAGCCCCGCCTTGGCCCTCACCTTGCTGCCCGGCTGTTCGGCAGTTCCCTTGGCACTCTTGGTCATGTTCCGCACGCTCAAGTCCTCGATGCCGACGTATCCGTGGTTCTTGGCGAGGTCGGTGGTGAGCTTGTGCGTGAAGTCTCGTCGACGGTTGGCCTGTCGAGCCTCGATCTTCGCGATCTGCTCGATGGTGCGACGGAGCCGGTTGCTGTAGCGACCTCCTTGGTGCTTCTTGGCGTACGCGATCTGCCGGGCCTTCTTCTGTTCGAGGTGTTTGAGTCGAGCCTGCTCCGATGTAGAGAGCGTCCGAGGCATCAACCTCGGTCGTTCCTCCGTGGATACATACGCCGAGGCCGCGACCCCGAAATCCACTCCGCAGCCGGGCCTGTCGAGCGGCGGCGCCGGCTCGGCTCCCGTGGCAACACCGAACGAGACGTGCCAGCCGGTACCGTTCCTACTGATCGTGATGTTGCGAAGCGTCCCTCCCAGGGCGCGGCGACAGACGAAACCGCACCCAGCCGATCTTGAGAACCTGAACTTCCGCCCAGTGTCGGTTGAGTTTGCGTACCTTGACCGTTTGGCCTGGCAAGGACAAGTTCATGCGGCTGCCGCGCTTCTTGAAGCGCGGATGCCCCGCCGGATGTGCCGGGTTGAAGAAGTTGTCGTAGGCGAGGTCCAACTGGCGCAGTACTTGCTGGCCCGCGGTCGCCGGAAGCTTCCGCAGCCAGTCGACCTCGGCCCGCGCGGCCGTGAGTGAACGGCATTGCTCCGTGGAACGCAGTGTTACACCCCGCTGCCTGTAGACGTATTGACGTTGCTCCAGCGCCACGTTCCACAAGGCCCGTGCCGAGTGCCCCCATGCGGTGAGGACTTCCTCCTGCCCCGGGGTCGGGTACAGACGGTATTTGCGTCCCCTGTCGGCTTTCATGCGACTGGTTCAACGATGCTGATGTGGATCGGTCACGGCTTCGAGAAACGGACGGGCGGACGGGCTCTCATCGACGTACGCCGACGAGAGCCCGTCCGCAACTGTTGAGCTTTCGCGGCTACTTCCAGGTGTCGCTGGTGGTGTAGCCCGACGAGGTGCCGGTCGTGTAGGAGCGGTTGGTGCCCGACTCCCATGTCACCGTCCCGGAGCTGTCCTTTTTGAGAAACTTGTAAGTGAACGTCGTGCTCTTCGGGACGATCACCAGCTTGCGCCACGTCGGGTAGGTCTCCGACGAGAGCGGGATCGCGCCGCCGGTGTTCCAGGAGCCGAGGGAGGCGAGGGAGCCGACGACATAGACGTTGGTGCCGTAGTCGGTCGTGGCGTACTCGTTGAAGGTGACGTCTGTGGCGTCGGTGTTCGCCACGTTCCAGGAGTTGTCGAGGGAGACCGCCGAAGTGGTGGTGGCCGCCGCTCTGTTGGCGTTCGACTCCCAGATCACATTGCCGGAACTGTCTTTCTTTATGTATTTGTACGTGAAGGACGTGTTGATCGGCACGTTCACCGCGCCGGACCAGATCGGGTATCCGGCGGACGAGAGCCGGACCGCCTTCGAGGTGTCCCAGGCGCCCAGGGCGTCGATGGAGCCGACCACGTAGACGTCGGTGCCGCTCGTGGTGGACGCGTACTCGTTGAAGGTCGCGGTCACCGTGGAGGTGGAGCCGCCGCCGCTGCCGCCGCCGGCGCAGCCGACCGTGCAGGTGTAGGAGGAGTTGTAGAAGGCGATCGCGCTCTTCGCCGGGATGGTGAGGGTCGCGCTGCCGCCGGACACGGTGACCTTGGTGGCGCCGCCGTCGACGACGTTCGCGTACGTGCCGTCGGCCATGCCGGTGGTGAAGGTGTAGGTGGCGGACGAGGAGCCGTTGTTGAGGGCGAAGAAGCCCGCGCCGCTGCGCCCGAAGCCGATGACGTTCGAGGACATGGTCTGCCAGTTGGAGACGGCCGCCGTGTCGACCGCGTTGTGCCAGGCGACCATGCCGACGACCCCGGTGTCACGGTCGAGGCAGTACCAGGAACCGCCGGCGCAGTCCGTGTCCGTCACGAAGCCCGACGAGTTCGGCGGGGCCTGGTCGCTCTGGGTCCACTTCCAGCTGGCGTAGACGGTCGGCGTCGACCACTTGTAGGCGAGTTCGAAGAGGTTCGCCAGCTTGTAGGTGTCGCCGTCCTTGTACGACATGTGCAGGCCGTTGCGCTCGGTGTCGTGGTTGGTCACGAAGGACACCGAGTCGGCGGCGGGCAGGATGCCGGACGAGGACAGTGACGCCAGGTCGCTGACGTTGCCCTGGAAGGCCGACTTCAGCTTGCTCGCGTAGGTGAAGTCCAGGACGTCGCCGGAGCCGTAGTAGTCGCCGGGCTGCGGGGTCGAGCCCGGGTAGACCTCGTCGAAGACGTACGGCGTCGCGCCCGACGTGGTGGTGTTCAGCTTGGCGACGACGGCCGCCAGGTCGGTCGCCGGGATGTGCTTCGCCGAGTCCACCCGGAAACCGTCGACACCGAGGGCGATCTGCTTGTTGAGGAAGGCCGCGATCCCCGAACGGACGTTGTCCGCGCCGGTCTTGAGGTCGGGCAGGCCCAGCAGTTCGCAGTTCTGGACCTGGGTGAGGTTGGAGTAGTCCTGGATGGTCAGGTCGGAGGTGGGGCAGTCGGCGGAGGTGTGGTAGTCGCTCGGGTCCCAGTCCGGGGTGTCGTACTTGTCGGTGATCGTGGTGCCGTCGTAGCCGGTGCCGGTCTGGGCGGCGGTGTGGTTGATGACCGCGTCGGTGTAGACCTTCACGCCCGCCGCGTGACAGGTGCTGATCATGGAGGCGAACTGCGTCGCCGTGCCGAAGCGGCTGTTCAGGGAGTACGAGTACGGCTGGTAGACGTCCCACCAGTAGAAGTCGGACTGCTTGAGGGACTCGGAGGGCGGGGCGACCTGGACCGCGCCGTACCCGGCCGGGCCGAGGACGTCGGTGCACTCCTTCGCGACCGAGTTCCAGTTCCATTCCCAGAGGTTGGCGATCACATCGCCCTTGGCCGTGGTGTCGGCCTGCGCGGCCGGGGCCGGCAGGGCGATCAGGCCCGCGAGTGCCAGGGCACCCGCGGCGAGCGCGCCGGCGCTGCGCCGGAAGACACCCGGGGGGCGGTGTCTGGTGGTCATGTGCGGCTCCGAAAGGTTCCAGGACAGCTGGGACAGGTTTCAACAACCCGTGAGAGTGAGGCAGTTGAGACACCGCGTCAATACGCCTCGTGAAAGTTCTTGCTGTGAGTTTCAAGCCTCTTGCTGTAAACCTTTCGTTAGCGATACGGTCGCGCGGGGTCGGACCCAAGAGAGTTGCTATCGCTAGGAGTTCATGCCGGTGATACATGTCAGACGGGTCGCGGCCGTCGCCGTCGCCGCCCTCGCCGCCGCGCTGGTGCAGCCGGTCGCCGCACACGCCGCCGCCCCGCCCGCGCCGCCCTCCGACGCGAGGCTCGCCGCCGAGCCCGCCCGGCACGACGACACCCGCGAGCAGTTCTACTTCGTCATGCCGGACCGTTTCGCCAACGGGGACAGGAGCAACGACAGAGGCGGACTGACCGGCTCCCGGCTCTCCACCGGCTACGACCCCACCGACAAGGGCTTCTACCAGGGCGGCGACCTCAAGGGCCTGACCGAGCGCCTCGACTACATCAAGGGGCTCGGCACCACGGCCATCTGGATGGCGCCGATCTTCAAGAACAAACCCGTGCAGGGCACCGGCAGCAACGCCTCCGCCGGCTACCACGGTTACTGGATCACCGACTTCACCCAGGTCGACCCCCACTTCGGGACCAACAAGGACCTGGCGACCCTGATCTCCAAGGCGCACGCC
Source organism: Streptomyces sp. NPDC006655 (assembly GCF_040703965.1). Lineage (NCBI taxonomy): Bacteria > Bacillati > Actinomycetota > Actinomycetes > Kitasatosporales > Streptomycetaceae > Streptomyces > Streptomyces sp. NPDC006655. The sequence continues at coordinate 83,971 of NZ_JBEYJU010000028.1, forward strand.
AAGGGGATGAAGGTCTTCTTCGACGTCATCACCAACCACACCGCCGACGTCGTCGACTACCGGGAGAAGTCCTACGACTACCTCTCCAAGGGCGCCTTCCCCTACCTGACCGAGGACGGGCGGCCCTTCGACGACGCCGACTACGCCGACGGGAAGAAGGAGTTCCCGGCCGTCTCCACCGCCTCCTTCCCGCGCACCCCGGTCGTCACCGGCCGGGAGAAGGTGCCGTCGTGGCTCAACGACCCCACGATGTACCACAACCGGGGCGACTCCACGTTCGCCGGCGAGTCCGCGACCTACGGCGACTTCTCCGGCCTGGACGACCTGTGGACCGAACGGCCCGAGGTCGTGCGCGGCATGGAGAAGATCTACGAGCGGTGGGTGAAGGACTTCGCCATCGACGGCTTCCGGATCGACACCGTGAAGAACGTCGACATGGAGTTCTGGACCCAGTGGGCGACCGCGCTCGACACGTACGCGGCGGCCCACGGCCGTAAGAACTTCTTCATGTTCGGCGAGACCTACTCCGCGGACACGTCCGTCACGTCTCCGTACGTCACCCAGGGGCGCCTGGACGCCACCCTCGACTTCCCCTTCCAGGACGCGGCCCGCTCCTACGCCTCCCAGGGTGGCAGCGCCCAGAAGCTGGCGGGCGTCTTCGGCGACGACTACAAGTACACGACCGACAAGGCCAACGCCTACGAGCAGGTCACCTTCCTCGGCAACCACGACATGGGCCGCATCGGGCACTTCCTCGAGCAGGACAACCCCAAGGCCTCGGACGCCGACCTGCTCGCCAAGGACAGGCTCGCCAACGAGGTGATGTTCCTCAGCCGCGGCAACCCGGTCGTCTACTACGGCGACGAACAGGGCTTCACCGGCTCGGGCGGCGACAAGGACGCCCGGCAGACGATGTTCGCCTCCAAGGTCGCCGACTACCTGGACGACGACGAGATCGGCACCGACCGCACCGCCGCCAGTGACTCCTACGACACCAGGGCACCGCTCTACCAGCAGATCAGCGCTCTCGGGAAGCTCCGCAAGGAGAACCCGGCCCTCGCCGACGGCGTGCAGACCGAGCGCTACGCGGCCGACGGCGCCGGTGTCTACGCGTTCACCCGGACGGACGCGAAGACCGGCCAGGAGTACGTCGTCGCCTTCAACAACGCCGGCACGGCGAAGACCGCGACTTTCACCACCGACTCCGCCGGCATGCGCTACCGCGCGCTCTACGGCACGCACGGCACCCTCACCTCCGGCCAGGACAAGGGCGTCACCGTCACCGTCCCCGCCGAGTCCGCCGTCGTGTACAAGGCCACCGGCGCCCTCGCCGAGCCCGCCACCGCCCCCACCCTGACCCTCACCGCCCCGGCCGCCGGCGCCACCGGCACCGTCGAGCTCACCGCGGACGTCACCGGCGGGCAGCTCGACCGGGTCGTCTTCGCCGCCCAGGTCGGCACCGGGAAGTGGACGGTCCTCGGCTCCGCCGACCACGCCCCCTACAAGGTCACCCAGACCCTCGCCGCGGACGTCCCGGCCGGGACCCCGCTGCGCTACAAGGCGGTCGTCGTGGACTCGGCCGGGCACACGAGCGGCGCGCTCGCCGAGAGCACCTCCGGCACCCCGCCCGTCGCCGGGCCCCCCACCGCCTCCTCCCGCGACTACGCGATCGTCCACTACAGGCGCACCGACGGCGACTACGCCGACTGGGGCCTGTACGCCTGGGGCGACCTCGCCGACGGCGAGGCCACCACCTGGCCCGCGGGGCACCCCTTCACCGGCCGGGACGCCTACGGCGCCTTCGCCTACGTCAAGCTGAAGCCCGGCGCCTCGAACGTCGGCTTCCTCGTCGTCGACAAGGACGGCGACAAGGACGTCTCCGCCGACCGGTCCATCGACGTCACCAAGACCGGCGAGGTCTGGATCGAGCAGGGGAGGACGGACGTGCTCACCGAGAAGCCGACCGCCGACTACCCCCCTCAGGACAGCACCAAGGCCGTCATCCACTACCACCGCGCCGACGGGAACTACGACGGCTGGGGCCTGCACGTCTGGACCGGCGCGGCGAACCCCACCGACTGGTCGAACCCGCTGAAGCCGGTGAAGACTGACGCCTATGGCGCGGTCTTCGAGGTACCGCTCACCAACGGTGCCACCGGTCTCAGCTACATCATCCACCACGGCGACGAGAAGGACCTGCCCGCCGACCAGTCCCTCGACCTCAGGTCCGACGGCTACGAGGTGTGGCTGTTGAACGGCCAGGAGAAGCACCTGCTCCCGCAGCCCGCCGGCAGCGCGGCCGCGCTCGACCTGACCACGTCCAAGGCGGTATGGATCGACCGGGACACGGTCGCCTGGAACGGCGTCGACGGTGCCGCCTCGACCCAGCTCCTGTACTCCCACGACGGTTCGATCGCCGTCAAGGACGGGACGCTCACCAGCGACGACGAGCGCTGGCTGCGGCTGACGAGGACCACCCTCACCGACGCCCAGAAGGCGAAGTTCCCGTACCTGAAGGACTACACGGCCTGGTCGGTCGACCCGCGCGACCGCACCCGGGTGCGCGCGTCGCTCAGCGGGCAGCTCGTCGCCTCCCAGCGGGCCGCGAACGGTGCGGTGCTGGCCGCGACCGGTGTGCAGATCGCCGGTGTCCTGGACGACGTGTACGCGTCGGCGAGCAGGGCGGCCCTCGGCCCGGTCTTCCACCACGGGAAGCCGACCCTCTCGGTGTGGGCGCCGACCGCGCAGAGCGTCGCCCTCGAACTCGACGGCTCGCTGAAGACGATGCACCGCGACCCGGCCACCGGCGTCTGGTCCGTCACCGGACCCGCGTCCTGGAAGAACAAGCCCTACCGGTACGTCGTGCGGGTCTGGGCGCCCGGCGTCCGGAAGATCGTGACCAACAAGGTCACCGACCCCTACTCGGTCGCCCTCACCGCGGACTCCGGGCGCAGCCTCGTCGTCGACCTGGACGACCGGTCCCTCGCGCCGGGCGGCTGGTCGACGTACCCCAAGCCGAAGGCCGTACCCCTGAGGGACGCGCAGATCCAGGAACTGCACGTGCGGGACTTCTCGGTGGCGGACGCCACGGTCCCGGCCGCGCACCGGGGCACCTACCTGGCCTTCACCGACCAGGGCAGCGACGGCGCCAAGCACCTCAGGGCCCTCGCCAGGTCCGGCACGTCGTACGTCCACCTGCTCCCGGTCTTCGACTTCGCCACCGTCCCCGAGAAGAAGGCCGACCAGGCCACCCCGGGCTGCGACCTCGCCTCCTACCCGGCCGACTCCGACCAGCAGCAGGCGTGCGTGGCGAAGACCGCCGCCACCGACGCCTACAACTGGGGTTACGACCCGTACCACTTCACCGTCCCCGAGGGGTCGTACGCCACCGACCCGGACGGCACCGCGCGCACCGTGCAGTTCCGCCGGATGGTGAAGTCCCTCAACCAGGACGGGCTGCGGGTCGTCATGGACGTCGTCTACAACCACACGGCGGCCGCCGGCCAGGCGGACACCTCCGTCCTCGACCGGATCGTGCCCGGCTACTACCAGCGGCTGCTCGCCGACGGCAGCGTCGCCACCAGCACCTGCTGCTCCAACACCGCGCCCGAGAACGCCATGATGGGCAAACTGGTGGTGGACTCGATCGTCACCTGGGCCAAGGAGTACAAGGTCGACGGCTTCCGGTTCGACCTGATGGGCCACCACCCGAAGGCCAACATCCTGGCGGTCCGCAAGGCGCTCGACGCGCTGACCCCGAAGAAGGACGGCGTCGACGGCAAGAAGATCATCCTCTACGGGGAGGGCTGGAACTTCGGCGAGGTCGCCGACGACGCCCGGTTCGTGCAGGCCACCCAGAAGAACATGGCCGGCACCGGCATCGCCACCTTCTCCGACCGCGCCCGCGACGCCGTCCGCGGCGGCAGCCCCTTCGACGGCGACCCCGGCGTCCAGGGCTTCGCCTCCGGGCTGTACACCGACCCCAACTCCTCGACCGCGAACGGCACCGAGGCCGAGCAGAAGGCGCGGCTGCTGCACTACCAGGACCTGATCAAGGTCGGTCTGACCGGCAACCTCGCGAAGTACCGGTTCACCGACGACGACGGCAAGCAGGTCACCGGCGCCGAGGTCGACTACAACGGCTCGCCCGCCGGTTACGCGGACGCGCCGGGCGACGCCCTCGCCTATGTCGACGCGCACGACAACGAGTCGCTGTTCGACGCGCTCACGTACAAGCTGCCGAAGGACACCTCCGCGTCCGACCGGGCCCGGATGCAGGTGCTGGCGATGGCCACGGCCACCCTCTCCCAGGGCCCCTCGCTCTCCCAGGCGGGCACGGACCTGCTGCGCTCCAAGTCCCTGGACCGCAACTCCTTCGACAGCGGCGACTGGTTCAACGCCATCCACTGGAACTGCGCCGACGGCAACGGCTTCGGGCGCGGACTGCCGCCGGCCGCCGACAACGAGTCCAAGTGGCCGTACGCGAAGCCTCTGCTGACTTCCGTGCGGGTCGGCTGCGGTCAGATCCGGGGTACCTCGGCCGCGTACCGCGATCTGCTGAGGATCCGTACGACCGAGAGCGTGTTCTCCCTGGACACCGTCGACCAGGTGCAGTCGAAGCTCTCCTTCCCGCTGTCGGGCAAGGACGAGACCCCCGGGGTGATCACCATGGAACTCGGTGACCTGGTCGTCGTGTTCAACGCGACGCCGGGGCAGCAGGAGCAGCGGGTGGCGGCGCTGGCCGGTACCGGTTACCGGCTGCACCCGGTGCAGGCGTCCGGCGCGGATTTTGTCGTCAAGAACGCTTCCTACGCGCGGAAGACGGGTACCTTCTCCGTTCCGGGACGGACGGTGGCGGTGTTCTCCCGGACCATGTGAGAGTGGCGTTACGTTGGTGGGGCAGGCCCGGCACCGGGCACTGCCCCACCGGTGCATTCCAGGGACTGGGAACATGGACGTCGACGGCAGGCTGACAGACACGACCGTGCTGGTCGTGGACGACGCGTCCGCGAGCCGGTACGCCATCGGCACCGTGCTGCGCCGGGCCGGTCACGAGGTCGTCGCGGTCGCGAGCGGCCGGGAGGCGCTCGGCGAGCTCGACGTACGGCTGCGCAAGGGCACCCTGCCCGACGTGGTCCTCGTGGACGTGCACCTGTCGGACATGAGCGGTGTCGAACTGTGCCGCCGGCTCAAGGAACGGCCGCACATGGCCGCGCTGCCCGTCGTGCACTTCTCCGCCCTCGGCGTCGCCCCGGCGGACCGCTGCCCGGGACTGGACACGGGCACCGAGGCGTACCTGACGGTGCCCGCCGAACCGGCGGTCATCGACGCCGCGGTCCGGACCGTGGTGCGCGCCGCTCGGCTGCGCGCCGACGACCAGGCGCTGGTACGACGGCTCCGGCAGCTCTCGGAGTCGATCGTCACCATCCAGTCGGCCCGCTCGCTCCAGGAACTGGCCGACGCCGCCGCGGACGGCGCCGCCCGGCTCCTCGGCTGCCCCGCCGCCGTCTTCTTCCTCGACCAGAACGAGAAGCTGTACCGCGGCCTGTACCGGGAGCGCACCTCCCTCGCGCTGCCGGACGAGAGCGCCCACCGGGACGTGGCCGAGCTGCTGAAGCGGCTCACCCGGGGCCAGTCCGGGGTCCGGATCACCACCGTGCCGGCGCCGCAGTGGCCCGCCGGGTTCTTCCGGCCCGGGGTGCAGCACGACGCCCGGCTGACGCTGCTGCTCACCCAGGACGGCAAGGTGCCGGTGTGCCTGGCCACGCCCACCCGCGGGCAGCGCCGGATCAGCCCCGAGAACGAGGCGCTGCTCGCCCAGCTGGCCCAGGCCACCGCGCTGGTCGCGGAGCCGCTGCTCATGTACCAGGTGGAGCGGCATGTCGCGCTCACCCTCCAGCACAGCTTCCTGCCCCGCCCGCACCAGCTGCCCGAACTGCCCGGCGTCGACATAGCGGTGCGGTACGAGCCCGCGTCCCGGGAGACGGAGATCGGCGGCGACTTCTACGCGGCCCTGCGGGTCGGCGACCAGGTGCTCACCGCGGTCGGGGACGTGGTGGGGCACTCCCTGGAAGCGGCCACCGTCATGGTCGAACTCCGGCACGCGCTGCGCGCCTACTGCCTCGCGGAGAGCGACCCGGCCGCACTCGCCGAACGGCTCGACCGACTGCTCCAGCACTACCACGCCGACGTCACGGCCACCGTCTGCCTGGCCCTGATCGACCCGGGGACCGGGCGCACCCGCGTCGCCAACGCCGGGCACATCCCGCCGCTGATACTCGGCGACGACGGCAGCGCCGAATACGTCAAGGCGGCCGGTCCGCTGCTCGGGGTGGGCCTGCCGCACCCGCCGCCGACCGAACTGGTGCTCGCCCCCGCCGACCGGCTCCTCATGGTCACCGACGGGCTGATCGAGACCCGTGGCGTCGACATCGCGGTCTCGATGGAACAGCTCAGGGCCGCAGCCTGCGGCGCGCTGCCCGGCCTGGACGCCCTGTGCGACACCCTCCTCACCAGCTTCGGCCACGACCGCGAGGACGACGTCGCCCTGCTCGCGCTGCGCCTCGCCGGCTGAGGCCTTTCACGGCGGATGCGATGAAGGGCAAGAGGAAATAGTACGCTGGTAACTCGTGCTCAATTTACTCGCGTTCAATTCGGCGTGCGCCTCTATTGCGCCGGATTGCGCCGGACATGGCCGTCATAACACCGTGCGCTCGCTGAATCGAGTGAGTTCCGTCGACCGCGTATTGTGCATTTCTTCTTACTGAAGGCATATTCCCCTCAGCGGTTCTCACCGTCGGGAGGGACACGCATGACGAGCCACGCAACCGAAGTCGACCTCGAAAGTCTGCTCGGCCGGGCATTACAGGCCACTGGGACGGGCGCGCGCTGGACGACCGACACGGACGAGATGTGGTGCCGCCTCACCCACCGGACCGGCATACTCCCCCGGCAGGGCTGGAAACTCCACGTCTCCGCCACGGCCGCCTCCGCCCCGGACGTTCTCGTCAAATCCCTGGCCGTGCTGCTGCACGAAGAGGCGACATTCAAATTCGTCCGGTCGCTGAAGCAGGTGAGCGCCCTCAACTCCCGAGCCACCCCGCGGGGAAACTCGGGAAAGTTCATCACCGTCTACCCGCCCTCCGACGGCGACGCCGCCCGAATAGCGCTCGAACTCCACAGGGCCACCGCCGGACTGGCCGGCCCCCGGATCCTGTCCGACCAGCCCTACGCCCCGAACAGCCTGGTGCACTACCGCTACGGCGCCTTCGTCGGCCGGCGGCGGCTCTCGGACCATGGCCTGCTGGTGTGGTTCATCGAGGACCCCGACGGCAATCCCGTGGAGGACAGGCGCACCGGACAGTACTCCCCACCCCCGTGGGCGGCCAGCCCGTTCCCCGCCTCCGTACCGCTGCCGCCGCAGCAGCGGAGGACGGGCAGGCGGCCGGTGCTGCTCGGCGGCCGGTTCTCGGTACGGGAAGCGATCCGGCACACCAACAAGGGCGGCGTCTACCGGGGCACCGACGTCACCACCGGCGCACCCGTGGTGATCAAGGAGGCCCGGCCGCACGTCGAGGGCGACGCGTCCGGCTCCGACGTCCGTGACTGGCTGCGCGCCGAGGCCAGGACGCTGGAGAAGCTCAAGGGCACCGGACTGGCGCCGGAGCCGCTCGCGATGTTCGAGACGGGCGGGCACCTCTTCCTCGCGCAGGAGGAAGTGCCGGGCGTGCCGCTGCGCACCTGGGTCGCCGAGCGCTTCCGTGACGTCGGCGGCGCACGCTACCGCACGGACGCGCTCGCCCAGGCCGGGCGGCTGGTGGAGCTGGTCGCCGCGGCCCACGCCCACGGCTGCGTGCTCAGGGACTTCACCCCCGGCAACGTCATGGTCCGCCCCGACGGGGAACTGCGCCTCATCGACCTGGAGCTCGCCGTCCTGAAGGACGACGCCCCGCTCCCCACCACCGTGGGGACGCCCGGCTTCAGCGCCCCCGAGCGCCTGGTGGGCGCTCCCGTCTCCCCGACGGCCGACTACTACAGCCTCGGCGCCACCGTCTGCTTCGTGCTCGCCGGGAAGGTACCGAACCTGCTGCCGGAGGAACCGGACACCAGGCCCGCCGAGCAGCGGTTCGCCGAGTGGCTGACGACCTGTGACGAAACGCTTCACCTGCCGGACGGCGTGCCGGAGACGATCCTCGGGCTGATGCGCGACGACCCCGGTGAGCGCTGGGACCCCGCCAGGGCACGCGCGGCCCTCGACAGGCCGGAACCGGGACGGTCGGCGCACCCCGCGGCCGCACCGGACTCCTCGGTCGGACCGGCGTGCTCCGCCGCCGGAGCGGGCTTCGCGGCCGGGCCGGAGTCCTCGGTCGGACCGGCGTGCTCCGCCGCCGGAGCGGGCTTCGCGGCCGGGCCGGAGTCCTCGGTCGGACCGGCGTGCTCCGCCGCCGGAGCGGGCCG
>NZ_JBEYJU010000028.1:92522-96587 GCF_040703965.1 Streptomyces sp. NPDC006655
GGCTTCGCGGCCGGGCCGGACTCCTCGGCCGGACCGGCGCTCCCCGCGGCCGCACCGGACTTCGCGGTCCGGTCGGTGCGGAGCGGCGGGCTGGATGCCGCCCTACAACTCGCGATCACCGGGATGGTGGACCACCTCGTCGACACCATGACCCCGGCCGACGACCGGCGGCTGTGGCCGGTGTCCACCCTTGCCGGCGAGACCGACCCCTGCACCGTGCAGCAAGGCGCGGCGGGCGTCCTGGCGGTCCTGACCCGGTACTTCGAGCTCACCGGCGACCCCCGCCTGCCCGACCTGATCTGCACCGCGGGCCACTGGATCACCGCCCGTACCGGCACCCGCTCCGTCCGTCCCGGCCTGCACTTCGGCGGCCGCGGCATCGCCTGGGCGCTGTACGACGCCGGACGCGCCGTCGACGACCGCGCGCTCACGGACCACGCGCTCGCCCTGGCCCTGGCCCCGCTGGAGCCGACCCCCAGCCACGACATCACCCACGGCTGCGCGGGCAGTGGACTGGCCGCCGCCCACCTCTGGCACCGCACCGGCGACCCGCGCCTGGCCGCTCTGGTCGTCGACGCCGCCGACCGGCTGGCCGCCGCCGCACAACCCGAACCGTCCGGTGTGAGCTGGCCCGTCCCCGCCGAAGCCGTCTCCGAGGAGGCCGGCAAACGCTACCTGGGCTTCGCCCACGGAACGGCGGGCATCGGCTGCTTCCTGCTCACCGCCGCGGCCGTCTCCGAGCGGCCGGAACACCTGGAACTCGCCCTGGCCGCGGGAGAGCACCTGGTCGCCAACGCCGTGCTGGTCGGCCGGGCGGCCCAGTGGCCGGCCCAGGCCACGGACCCGCCGACGGCCCCGTACTGGTGCCACGGTTCGGCGGGCATCGGATCCTTCCTCGTCCGGCTCTGGCGGCGGACCGGGGACAAACGATTCGGCGAGCTCGCCCGCGGCGCCGCGCACGCCGTCGTGGAGCGTGCCTCGCGCGCCGCCCTCGCCCAGTGCCACGGGCTGGCGGGCAACGGCGACTTCCTCCTCGACCTGGCCGACGCCACCGGCGACCCCGAACACCGGGCGGCGGCCGCCCACCTGGCCCGCCTCATCGTCTCCGAACGCGCCCACCGCGACCGCCACGTCGTCTTCCCCAACGAGTACGGGGACGTCTCGACGAGCTGGAGCGACGGCTCCGCGGGAATCCTGGCGTTCCTCCTGAGGACCCGCCACCCGGACTCCCGCCCCACAGACTCCCGGCACTGGTCCGTCCAGCAGCCGGGATGAGCGACAGGGGACCCACCTGCCGCAACCGCTCACAGAAGGAGAAAGTCATGGAGAACCAGGCCCTCGAGCTGCTGGCCGAACTGCACGCCCTTCCGGAGACGGACCCGGTCGACTTCGACGGAGCGTCGTTCTCAGGTACCTGTGCGTGCGTCGGCCTGCTGACGCTGCTCAACACCGTCTGTGTGGGCGTCAGCTGCGCCTAGCCGACACACTCCGGCCGGTGGCCGCCCTCGGGCGGCCACCGGCCGGAACCAGGGACACTGCGGCCGGCAGGCCCGCGGCACGCACCCCCGTGGACGAGGAGCCGACCATGCAGCCACCCGCCGGAGACACCGCTCGCACCCGCGCGCCCGCCCCGGCCACCACCCGCCCCGAATCCGTCATCCGCACGCGCGGCCTGGTCAAGGGCTACCCGGGCCCGGACGGCACCACCACCCACGCCGTGCGCGGCCTCGACCTGGACGTCCTCGAAGGCGAGACCTACGCCTTCCTCGGCCCCAACGGCGCGGGGAAGTCCACCACCCTCGCCCTGCTGTGCGCCCTGGCCCGCCCCACCGCCGGACAGGCCATGGTGGCGGGCGCCGACGTCCTCAGCCGGCCGGACCTGGTACGGCGAACGGTCGGGATGCTCTTCCAGCACAGCGCCCTCGACCCGGACCTGACGGCCGAACAGAACCTGTACCTCCACGCCCGCCTCTACGGACTGCGCCGCCACCGTGCCCGCCTGCGCGTCACCGAGATGCTCGAAGCGGTCGCACTGGCCGACCGGCGGCGTTCCCCGGTCCGCACCCTGTCCGGAGGCATGCGACGCCGCCTGGAGCTCGCCCGCGGCCTGCTGCACGCGCCCCGGGTGCTGTTCCTCGACGAGCCGACCACCGGACTCGACCCGCACGCCCGCGCCCAGGTCTGGGAGTACCTGCGCACACTGCGCGCACGGCACGGCAGCACCGTCCTCGTCACCACGCACTATCTGGAGGAGGCGGAGAACTGCGACCGCCTCGGCATCCTCGACCACGGCCGGCTCGTGGCCGAGGGCACGCCCCTCGCCATGAAGGCCGCGATCGGAGCCGACCGGGTCACGCTGCGCACCGGCGACGACCCGGCGGCCCGCCGGGTCGTGGAGCGGACCGTGCCGCCCGGCCCCGCCGTCACCCTGGACGCCGACGGGATCTCCCTGCGGCTGCCCGACGGCAGCGCGTGGCTTCCCCGCCTCTGCGCGGCGCTGGCAGCCCACGGCATCGCGGTGCACGCCGCCTCCGCGACCCCGCCCACCCTCGACGACGTCTTCTTCCACCACACCGGCCGCAGCATCCACGACCCCGGCCACCGCCCCGCCCCGGCCGCCCCGGCGCCCGGCGGACCCACGGCGGCGACCGAGGAGGCCCCGTGACCGCACCCGCTCTCCCGGCCCCGGACGCCTCCCGCGCCTCCGGCCCGGCCCCGTGGACCTCCCTGCGCCACGAACTGCGGGCGGTCCACGCCCTGGTCCACCGCGACCTGCTGCGCCTGTCGGTCCAGCGCGTCCACACGGCCCTGATGCTGGTCCAGCCGGTGCTCTACCTCTTCGTGCTCGGGGGCGGACTGGCCGCGCTGATCCCGCACGCGTCACTGGGCGTCGGCTACCAGACGTACCTCTTCCCGGGCATGCTGATGATGACCGTGCAGGCGCCGGCCGTCGTCGTCGGCATCCGTCTGATCACCGACCGGCAGAGCGGTTACCTGCGCGAACTCCTGATGGCCCCGGTCAGCAGGCCCACCCTCCTGCTCGGCGGCTGCGCCGGCGGCACCGTCGTCTCCACGGTGCAGGGCGCCGTCCTGCTCGCCCTGGGCGGCGCCGTCGGCCTGCCCTACGACCCGCTCCTGCTGGTGCTGCTCCTCGCCGGCCTCATCCTGGCCTCCTTCACCGTCACGGCGCTGTCCCTGCTGCTGGCCGTCAGCATCGCCCGGCCCGAGATCTTCCAGATGCTGCTCGGCCTGGTGATGATGCCGCTGCTCTTCCTCTCCGGCGGTTTCTTCCCGCTGGAGAACCTGCCGGGCTGGGCCCGCACGGTGGCCGCCGTCAACCCGCTCGCCTACGGAGTGGACCTGCTCCGCCGCTGCATCGCCCTGCGCGTCCCGGTCCGGGTGACCCCCCTGGGCGTCGAGTGGGCCGGCCGGCAACCGCCCCTGCTCCTGGAAGGCACCCTCCTGCTGACCGTCGGAGTCGTGGCCCTGGTCTGGGCCGCCCGCCGCTTCGGCCGCCCCGAATGACACCCGAGGACACCCGAGGACACCCCGAGGACGCGGATCCGGTCCGGGCGGCAGGTTCTAGGGTGGAGCGCAGTTGCCGTAGAACAGGAGTGCTCATGCCGCAGATCACCGTCGACTACACTGCCGCCGCGGGCGCGGCCTTCGACAAGGCAGGCTTCGCCAGGGCCCTGCACACCGCCGTCGTCGAGATCGCCGCCGCCAAGCCCGAGGCCTGCAAGACCCTGTTCCGCGCCGCCGACGACACGGCCTACGGCTACGCGGAGGAGGGCGGCCACGCCATCGTGCACGTGACCTTCGGCCTGCTGGCCGGCCGCACCGAGGAGACCAAGGCGAAGCTGACCGAGACCACCCTGGAACTGCTCCGCGCCCACCTGAAGCCCGAGGGCCTCGTCCTGCACGCCTCGGCGGAGGTCCGCGACCTGGACCCGTCGTACTGGAAGTACGAGGGCTAGGGCCCTTCTGATGGATCTCCGCGGCGTCGCGACGCCCGGCACGCACGCTCGACGCACGGGGTGGCGGGCCAGGTGGCTCCGCCACATG